>SHUN01000206.1 GCA_009697495.1 Bryobacterales bacterium
CAACCTGCAAGTGGCATGGGGCAATATTGCCGTGCGCGCTAAGAAGTATGACGAAGGCGTAGCCATGTTCCGCAGAGTGCTTGCCGGCGATCCGAAAAACTTTGACCTGTACATGCGGGTTGCTGAAGGCCTCCGGCAAAAAGGTGACCTGGCCCAAGCGATTGAGGCATGGAAAAACGCCGGCGAGTTGATGCCGAATCACATCACGCCACTCATCAGCCGCGCCATGGCGTTGGATCAGGTGAACCGAAGGTCGGAGGAGGCGCCGCTTTATCTACAGGTGTTAAAGACGGAGCCGGACAACGTTGTGGCCTTGAATAACTACTCGTTCTACCTGGCCGAACAGGGAAACGATTTGGACTTGGCGCTGACATACGCGCAGAAAGCCAAGTCCAAGGCCCCGGCCGATCCCCTGATCGCCGATACTCTGGGATTCATTTACCTCAAGAAGAACTTGCCGCAGAACGCCGCTTCCATCTTTTCAGAATTGACCGGTAAATACCCCAAAGTAGCCTTATTCCATATTCGGCTGGCCACGGCCCATTTCCAGGCGGGCGACAAAGCCAAGGCTAGAAAAGTGTTGGACGATGCCAGGAAAAATAATCCAACCAAAGGCGACCTGGACGAAATTCAAAAACTTGCCGGCAAGCTCGGTTAGGCGGGGAAAGAGTTTTATGCGGCCGAACGCGTTTCGGGCAATCCTTTTTATCTTTTGCGGATTTGCCGCCCTCACCCAGCCCTCGCCGGTCTGGAGGCGATTGTTGCCGCCAGGTTTCCATCCGCTCCCGGCTCCGGAGGCTCGCCATACCTATAGCGTGCTGGTTTCAGTCCCGATTCCCGGCGAGCAAAGGGTCGCGGGCGGCGTCCGGATCCTGGCCGGAGAAACGCTGCTCGTCGAAAAACCGTTGAACGCCGGCGACCCGGATCTCTATACCCTCATTCACGGCGCTTCGGCGATGCGGATGGAGTTAACCACCCCGGCCGCGGTGCAGTTGATCGATCTCGGCGTCGCTCCCCATTTGGAAGCCGAGCCGAACAACTCCTGGTCCGCCGCCAACCCGATTGAACTTGGGAAAACGATCTGGGCCTCCGGCGACGAAGCGCCCTACATACCGGCCGCAATCAGCCTGCGGATCGAGCCGAACCCGCACGAAGACTGGTACCGTTTTGAGTGGCGCGGGGCCAAGCCGCAGTTAGTCTATTTCAGCCTGGAGTTATTGGACCGTGACAACATTCCGGTCGATATCAGCGTTCACCGAACCGAAAATGGACAACTGCGGGAATTCGCCGAGGGCGAGGATCCTGTCACCATCCCGCACGAGGTACAGGCGCTACCCGGCAACAAGTTCACCACGCGCATTCTCAAGCAGCCCGGAACCTATTATGTCCGCGTCAAGCTCACCCATCCCTTTTACCGGCTCCGAACTCGCGTCTACGATGCGCCGCCCTACGCCGATCCCCGCCAGGCTGTGCAGGCGGCCGTCGATTATCTGATCGGCGCCGGCGACTCCTGGCACGCCAACACCCCCCGCCGCGGCGGCCTGTTCCATCGCGTCTCCAGCAACCATCAGGAGACTACTCTTTGCGTCGCCTGCCACGCCACCCATTTCACCCAACGCGCTCAACTGTACGCCGTTCGCCAGGGCTACAACGTCAATTACCCCCACCAGCTTTCCTTCCTCGCCGAGCGCTTCTATAACAACCCGCGGCCCTTCTACGGCTTTGAAGCCGAAGGCGCAGTCTGGTCGCGCGTCATCTCCGCTTCCGCCAATGTTCTCAGCCGGATGTCGCATCTTATGCGTATCTATGAATCGGAGCTGACCCACGATCCGCGCCCGGCCTATCACAGCGGAGTCGCGGCCTACTTAGGACTTTATTACAAAGACCGCGTGAAACTTCCTGGTGACGAAACCAACGGGAACACGCCCCTGGTGAGCACCTACGAGGTCGCCTGGTATTCCTGGGAGACAACGCGCGACGCCCGGATCGCGGCGCTGATCGAACAGGACCATGAGATCAAGAACACCATCGATCTCTGCTACCAGACGCTCGCGCTGGCGGCGATCGACAAGACCCGCCACGCCGCCAAAATCCAAGCAAACGCCGAGCGATTGCTGCAACTTCAGCGACCCGACGGCCAGTGGTCGGCGCGTTTTGACGAAAAATCGTTCCCGGTGGACTTCCAGACCGGCCACGCCTTGTGGGCGCTGCACGCCGCGGGCATTCCGCGCGACAATCCGCAGGTGGCCAAAGGCTTGGGCTATTTGCTGAGCCGTCAACAGCCCTTCGGCGGCTGGCTGGATCCTCTGCAGACCTACGAAAACTTCCGCACGCCGTTCCGCGAAACACAGATGGCGGTATTGGCGCTCAGCGCCTATTATCCAGCCCAAACCGCCGGGCCGAAATGGGGACGGACACCGGTCGGTCCGTTGAAAACGCTCGATGATCTAAATGAAATTTGGGATGTTCCCGATCCGGCGCGTTTACGCGAGATTGAAGCGTTGACAACCGTCCCGGAGCCCCTGTTCCGTGCTCAGGCGCTGGAAACATTGGGGCGTCTGGGCCGCGCCGAATCGCTGCCCGTCATCGGGGCGAGGCTGGACGATCCCAGCAAACTCGTGATGCGCGCCGCCGCCTGGGCCATGCGGCAGGTCTACAGCCGCCGTCCCGAGGCGTCAACGCAACCCCTGCTAAACGCCCTGCAATCCAACGGCGAACGCGAACGCTGGTCGGCGACCCGCGTCTTCGCCACCCATTTTTCCGCGCTCGCCAAGCGCGATGCATTCGCCCCGATTCTTGCTAAGCGGATCGGCGACATCAGCCCCGCTGTGGCCATGCAAGCAGTCAAAGCCGCTTGGCAGTTTTGGTATTGGACTCCCTCGCTTCCGTCGCGCGAGATTCTCGAAGACGCCATTCTCGCCGCCATGGCCAAGCCCCAGCACCCCTGGGTGGAACGCAGCTTGAAGGAAGCCGTTTACAACCTCGCCGACGAAAATATCCGCTATTTATACAACAACTGGGTCCCCGGTCTGGCCCTTCCGGCCGACCGCGAACGCGCCATCCGCGGCCGCTTGTCCATTGAAGACCGCCTGGCCACGAAGTTCGCCAAAATCCTCGAATCCGGCGATCGCCAACAGGTCCAATGGCTCCTTGCCGGCCTTAGCGAATTCGAACTGCGTCGCGGCGACGTGTACGACCCCACGGCGGACCGCTCCGCCAAGTTCAACGGCGTCTATAACCGCATCGGCAACGACGTCGAACAGATCGTCTTCTTCGGCGCCGCGAATGACCGCATGGCGAAAGCGCTCGCTCCCCATCTGAAAAGCGACGATCCGGAAACCCGCCGCCTGGCCCTGCTCGCCGGGCAGATGTTGCGCGATGCCGCCTTCGGCGAAGTTTCCAAAATCGCCGGCCCGCCCAACGCCGCCCGCGATCCCATTCTGCAAGCCGTCAAGGCCGCCCAACCCGCGCCCCCGCCCAGAGCCGCCGGCGCTCGCGCCCGCGCCGGTACCGCCCGCCCGGATGACGATTACTTCCGCGGCTACGTGGAACCCGTTCTCACCACCCGCGGTAAAGACGGCCAGGCCTGCGTTCACTGCCACGCCACGCATACGCTCTTTAACGCCACCCTCGGCACCGCCAAAAACGTAATCAACGCCGAAGACCCCGAAAGCAGCCTGCTTCTGGTCAAACCCACCTCGACCGCCGAAACCGAAGGCGTCGTCAACGCCAGCAAAGCCGCCCACGGCGGCGGCGTCCGTTTTGAGAAAGGCTCGCCGGAATACAATACGATTCTGAATTGGATTCGCGGTACAAAACCCTAATCACCATGCTCCGTCACCCTGCCGTGCCCTACGTCCTGCCGTTTGCCGTCTTCCTGCTATTCCTGGCGTTGCAGCCCTATAATCCGCTGCCCGGCCCAGTGGAGCAGGTCGTCCGTGTCGCCATCCTCACCGCCGTCATCTGGTACTTCTCTCGCTCAGTCCTCGACTTGCGGCTGGCCTCCCCGTTGACGACCGTAGCCTTCGGCATCGCCGTCTTCATCCTTTGGATCCTCCCCGATATCCTCTTCACCGGCTACCGCGGCCATTGGCTCTTCACTAACTCCATCTTCGGCGCTGTATCGAGTTCCATTCCCTCCGAAGATCTCCGCTCACCGCTCGTCCTACTCTTCCGCACCCTGCGCGCGGCCCTGCTCGTCCCCATCATTGAGGAACTCTTCTGGCGTGGCTGGCTCATGCGCTGGCTCGATAATCCGGACTTCGAAAAAGTGCCCTTCGGCCGCTACGCTCACCAGGCATTCTGGATCTCGGCGGCGCTTTTCGCCTCCGAACACGGCCCCTACTGGGACGTCGGCCTCCTGGCCGGCGCGGCCTATAACTTCTGGGCGATCCGCACCAAACGCCTCGGCGATTGCGTGCTCGCCCACGGCGTCACCAACCTCTGCCTATCGGTCTACACCATCGCCACCGGCAAATGGGAATACTGGATGTGAAGATCTTCGTTTATTTCATCGGCCGTCCCAAGGACCCCCACGCCAACGCCATCGCCGATGACTTCCTCACTCGCGCCAACCGCTTCGCGCCCTGCGAAATGCGCGAGATCAACCCCGCCAAATTCGACATCTTCACCCGCCATCCCGCCGCTCGCAAAATCTTCCTCGACCCCCTCGGCAAAGAGCTCGATTCCCCAAACTTCGCAAAAATTCTCGACACCGCCGCCATGCAGGGTCAGGATCTGGTTTTCCTCATCGGCGGTCACGACGGCCTGACCCCCGAACTGCGCCAAAAAGCCGATTTCCTGCTCTCCCTCGGCCGCATGACATGGCCCCACGAACTCGCCCGCGCCATGCTCGCGGAACAGATCTATCGCGGTTTCGCCATTCTAAGGAATCATCCGTACGTGCGATAAGCGATAATGAAAAGTAGATATGGCCTGGTGGAACCGAAAAGCTCCTAGCGTTACCCCGATTCCGGACGAAGAACGCCGCGTTAAGACCGAAGGGCTCTGGGAAAAGTGCGACGGCTGCGGCCAGATTATCTGGAAAAAAGAACTCGACGACGCCCAGCAGGTCTGCACCAAGTGCGGCTACCACTTTAAGCTGAGCGCCGAAGAGCGCCTGCAGATGCTCTTCGATGACGGCGCATACGAGACCTTTGATCGCGGTCTCCGCTCCACCGACCCGCTGGATTTTGTCGACTCCAAGCCGTACAAAGACCGGCTGGCCGCCATGCGCAAATCCACCGGTCACGCCGACGCCATCATCGCCGCCGCCGGCAACCTCCTCGGCCGCCGCATCCAGATCTGCGCACTGAATCTCCGCTTCGTCGGCGGCAGCATGGGCGCTGTCGTCGGCGAAACCATCGCCCGTTCCATTGATCGCTGCCTGGCCGAAAAATGCCCGCTCGTCATCGTCTCCGCCTCCGGCGGCGCGCGCATGCAGGAGGGCGCGGTCAGCCTTATGCAGATGGCCAAAATCTCCGCCGGCCTCATGAAATTGGATGAGGCGCGGCTCCCCTACATCAGCGTCATGACCGATCCCACCACCGGCGGCGTCACCGCCAGCTTCGCCATGCTCGGCGATCTGAACATCGGTGAGCCCGGCGCGCTGATCGGTTTCGCCGGCCCGCGCGTCATTGAACAGACCATCCGTCAAAAACTCCCCGAAGGCTTCCAGCGCAGTGAATTCCTGGTGAAACACGGCTTTCTCGATGCAGTGGTCCCCCGCTCGAACATGCGGCAGTACATCGCCCAATCGTTCGACTTTTTCTGCGGACCCCTAAAGTGAAACTCCTTCTTTTCCTCCTCGCGTTGACGGCCGCGGCCGCCGATTTCGACGTGCTCATTCGCAACGGCCGTGTGATTGACGGCACCGGCAACCCCTGGTACCGCGCCGACGTCGGCGTGAAGAACGGCCGCATCGCCGCCATCGGCAACCTCGCCGCCAAGTCGGCCGATTCAACCATCGATGCCGCCAATCGCGTCGTTACCCCCGGATTCATTGACGTTCACACCCACGTCGAGGGCGCTGTCGAACTCAATCCCATGGG
>SHUN01000207.1 GCA_009697495.1 Bryobacterales bacterium
CCTTGGTTTTTCCAAGCCGCCGGCGCCTTCCACTTCACGCCGGAGGCGCTTTCGGCCATCAAAACCATGCCACTCGTCAGGATCAACAAAAAGTAACGCATCATCCCAGTGTACAGACGCCAAGCGCGCCAGAAAGATTAGCGAAATCCAAACGACGCGATCGGAATCCCCAACGCCCGCGGATCCCCGTTCTTCGGCTGGAATGGCGGATCCGCCAGAAACTCCACATCCACATTCCCCTCCGCCCCCGGAGCCATCGGGAACTTCTCCGTCAACCACCCGTTTTGGATGAACGTCCGCGAACCTAAATTCACACCGCCAACCCTTACCGTCAACGTCACTTTCCCCACCGAGCGAATATAGTCCGGCCCCACATTCACCGTCACTTCAAAAGCATTCGCGCCCGCCGGCCTCCGCAAACGCGCCTCCGCCTTTGGCATCGTCCAACGGTAGTTCCCTTCACGCTGATACCACCCGCGTGTCAACTGCCACACCGGCGTCAGCCGCGTCATCTCCACGAACGCCGCATCCCCTAACGCCGCCGGCCGCCGCATCGCATACAACTTCTTCAACGGCCCGTCCCAGCTCAACACCGCCAGCGTCGCCTCCGCCCGAGGCTCTTTATGGTCGCTGTCCTCCAAATAAATCATCTCCAGATTGTCGCGGTCAAACGTGTACCGCAGCGCGCCATCCACGCCCCATCGCCGCAGCCCCGCCGGCGCGCTGTCGATCAGCACCGTGTCGATGTCTTTCCCCTCCCGCGCCAGTTCCGCCAGCGAGTAAACGTAGGCAGCCGTCTCCTCCGCCTCCGCCAGTGTCGCGCGCCGCTTGTCGCGCATTTCGGCGTAATTAAATCCCAGCCAAATTGCCAACGGCGCCGCAATCCATTTCCATCCCACCCGCTCTGTTAACGCCGCCATCACAACCGCCAGCCCCGCCAGCGGCAGATACAAATACGCCCCGAATCGCCGTCCCGGCACCAGCAGCATCGGCCCCAGCCACAGCGCCGATGCCAGTAGCCCCCACCACAATCGCCGGTCGCGAACCCATAACGGCAGCAGCGCCAATGCATAGCCCGCGTGCCGCGCCAGCAACACCTGCGAGGCGTAGAAATCCACCGTCTGCCACAGCGTCAACGGCGTCAGCCGCAATCCATAATCCCCGCTTCGCCCGCCCTGCGAAAACAATGCTTGTATCGCAAACCACGCCCCGCCGCCCAAGTGCCACGCCAGCGCCCGCGCCGAAAACGTCCCCAGCAAATACTCGTATGCAGCCAGAATCAACGGCACCGCCACCGCCAGTTCCTTTGACTTATACGCCAGCCAGAAACAAAGCAAACTCAACCAGCGCCGCTTATCGATCCATAGCAAAACCGACAGCAGCGAGAACACCGCGCACAACACATCGAACACATACATCGGCTTCCAATAGGCGTCAAATACGGCCATGTGAAACGCGAAGAACAGCACCCCGATCGCTCGCGCCGCCCAGGGAAACGACAGCCGCCCCAGCAGCGCCCACAGCAATGCCAGATTCGCCAAATGCAGCACATGCAGCACCGCTATGTAGGGCCGGAAGTCCAGCCCCGCCATTCTCCCCAACGCCCAAAAATAGAAATGCCCCACCGGCCGAAAGTTCGAGGAATAAAACTGCGGCGTCACCAACCCCGTCAGAAAACTCGAAAACTCCGCGTGCCGCGTCCAAGCCAAATTGTCCAGATCGTCAGCGGAGAAGAAGCCCTTGTACGCCCCTTTGCTCGCCACATAAAACAGCCAGCCAAGAACGGCGAAAAAAACAGGCGTCGCCCAACGCTTGTTCATTCCTTCGGCTTCTCGGCGTGCAAAAAGTCAAAGTCGCAACCCAGATGCGCCTGCGTCACGTGATCCAGAAACAGCTTTCCATAACCGCGAGTGTACGCGGGCGGAGGCAAAGGCCTCGCCGCCAATCGCCGCGCGATTTCCGCGTCGTCCACATGCAGTCGCAGCTCCCGCGCTTCCACGTCCAGCGTGATCGTGTCGCCCGTCTCCACAATGCTCAACGGTCCGCCAATAGCCGATTCCGGCGACACATGCAGCACCACCGTCCCGAAACTCGTCCCGCTCATTCGCGCGTCGGAAATACGCACGCAGTCGGAAACGCCTTTTTCCAAAAGCACTTTCGGCATCGGAATATGGCCCCATTCCGGGAACCCCGGCGCGCCTTTCGGACCGCCATTCTTCATCACCAAAACCGTGTTGGCATCCACCGGCAGGTCCATCGAATCAATCGAGTCGTGCATCGCCTGGTACGTCTCAAAGACGTACGCCGGGCCCGTATGTTTGCACAGCGCCGGCGTCGCCGCCGTCTGCTTAAATACCGCCCCATCCGGCGCCAAATTCCCCCGCAAAATAACCGTCCCGCCCTCCGGATGCAGCGGCGCATCCAACGCGCGAATCACGTCGCGGTTATGGCACGGCGCAGCGCTCACATTCTCCGCAACCGTTTTCCCGTTCACCGTGATGCATTCGCGATGCAACATCGGCAACAGCTCCCGCATCACCGCCGGCAGCCCGCCCGCGTAGAAAAAATCCTCCATCAAATGCTCCCCGCTCGGCCGCACATTTACCAGAAACGGCGTCTTCCGCGAAATCACATCAAAATCGTCCAACACCAATCCCAGCCCCAACCGCCCCGCAATCGCCAGCAAATGCACCACCGCGTTCGTCGATCCGCCAATGGCCATATCGACCGCCATCGCATTCTCAAACGCCTGCCGCGTCATCACCCGCGATGGCCGCATGTCTTCGCTCACCATTTCGACAGCCCGCTTCCCCGACTGCTCCGCCAGCTCCGCCCGCCGCGAATCCACCGCCGGAATCGCCGCGTTCCCTGGCAGCGTCATCCCCAGCGCCTCCGCCATCGACGCCATCGTCGACGCCGTTCCCATCACCGTGCAGTGCCCCGCGCTGCGCACCATGCAGCCCTCAATTTCCTGCAACTCCTCCTCGCCAATCTGCCCGATCCGGTGCAGATCGAAAATCTTCCGCCCATCAGTTCCCGTGCCAAACGGCGTATTTTTGTAATTCCCTGAAAGCGTCGGCCCGCCCGTCACCACAATCGCCGGCACATCGGCCGAGGCCGCGCCCATCAGCATCGCCGGTGTCGTCTTGTCGCACCCGCACAGCAGCACCACCGCGTCCACAGGGTTCGCCCGGATCGACTCCTCCACATCCATCGCCATCAGGTTGCGGAACAGCATCGTCGTCGGCTTCATGAACTGCTCGCCCAACGAAATCACCGGGAACTCCAGCGGAAATCCGCCCGCCTCCCACACGCCCCGCTTCACCGCCTCCGCCAGCGTTCGCAAGTGGGCGTTGCAGTTGTTCAACTCGCTATACGAGTTGCAAATGCCAATCACCGGCTTGCCGAAAAATATCTCCCGGCTGAACCCCATCGAGCGCATATTCGCGCGCCGCGAAAAGTTGTAATATTCTTTGCCGTTGAACCAGTTGTAGCTGCGTAGCTTTGTGGGATCGATCTTGGACATAAACCGTTATTATATAACCCCCGAATCTGCGATCCTATATTTCATGTCCACCCGTCTCCGCTGGGGAATTCTGAGCTCCTCCAAATTCGCCCGGACCAAAGTCATCCCCGCGCTCCTGCGAGTCGAATCGCTCGAAGTCGCCGCCCTCGCCTCCCGCGACTTAACAACCGCAAAAGAGCACGCCGCCGCCTTCGGCATCCCAACGGCCTACGGCTCCTACGAAGAACTGCTCGCCGATCCAACCATCGACATCATCTACAACCCCCTCCCCAATCACCTCCACGTTCCCTGGTCCATCCGCGCCGCCCAAGCCGGTAAGCACGTCCTTTGCGAAAAACCCCTCGCCATGAACGCCGCCGAAGTCGATGCGCTCATCGCCGCCCGCGATGCCAATAACGTCGTCATCGGCGAAGCCTTCATGGTCGCCACACACCCGCAGTGGCTCTGGACCAAAGCAGCCATCGATGAAGGCAAAATCGGCCAACTCCGCGCCATCCAAGGCTTCTTCAGCTACACAAATACGGACCCCAATAACATCCGCAACCAAGCCGAGATCGGCGGCGGCGCCATGATGGACATCGGCTGCTATCCCATCTTCACTTCACGATTCATCATGGGCCGCAACCCCCTCCGCGTCTGCGCCCAAATCGAACGCGACCCGAATTTCCAGACCGACCGTCTCTCCTCCGTCATCCTCGATTACGGCGACGTCCACTGCCAGTTCACCTGTAGCACCCAAACCAACCCCTACCAGCGCATGCATTTCCATGGCACAAAAGGCCGCATCGAAATCGAGATCCCCTTCAACGCCCCGCCCGACACGCCCACGCAAGTCTTCATCGACAACGGCGTTGGCCCGCAAACGCAAACTTTCGAAATCTGCGATCAATACAGGATCGAAGGCGAAGCTTTCACCGCCGCCGTCCGCGGCGAGCGCCCCGTCCCGGTCTCCCTCGAATCCGCCAAAGGCAACATGCAAACCATTGACGCGGCCTTCCACTCGGCCCGCGAAAATCGCTGGGTTGCGCTATAGCCCCCGAATCCGAACCAGACTCTTATCAATCGAACGCAAATTCGGCACGCCCGCCAAGCCCATATTCAGCGCCAGTTCCGTATGCAGCAAATGGATCACCCGCTCCACGCCCGCCTGCCCGAAACTCGCCATCCCATACAAGTACGGCCGCGCAATGCACACCGCCGTCGCCCCTAAAGCCAGGGCTTTCAAGATATCCGTGCCGCGCCGGATCCCGCCGTCCATCAACACCGGAATGCGCCCATTAACCGCTCGCACCACTTCCGGCAACGCCTCAATCGTCCCGCCGACACTGTCCTGCTGCCTCGCCCCGTGATTGGAAACGATGCATGCCTTCGCCCCATACTGCACGCACCGGTCGCCATCTTCGGCCGTCATAATGCCCTTCACAATCACCGGCAGCGACGTGGCCGCGCATAGCTCCGCCAGCGTCTCCCAGGTCGGCAGCGGCGATGCCTTCGATGGCAATATTCCCGCCTTCCAAGGCGTCTTGGCCACCGGCAATTTTCCCGCCGCGTCACGCTTCGGCAATCCCGTCTCGCACCACGAGCGCTCCAGCTTGTTGTGTATCTCCCGCTCCCGCTGTGACACATGCATGATGTCTACCGTCAAGCAGATGCCCTTGCAACCCTGCGCTTCAATTCTCCGCACAAATGACCGCGTTTGCGCCTTATTCGTCAAAATACCGCCGGTCGTCAACTGCCACCAGTTCTCCGCCGCCGTGCCCTCCTGCAGCGTCGCCTCAATGCCGCCATTCGTAATATGCAGCGTCTTCGACTTCCCCGCCGCCCGCGAAACTTCCAACTCGCCATTCGGGAAAAAGCAGTTCTTCCCGCCCGCCGGATCAAACAAAATCGGATAGTCGAGCTTGAGACCCAACAGCGTCAGAGACGTATCGATCTTATGCGTATCGACCAGCACCCGCGGCCGAATAATGATCTTCTTAAATCCCTCGCGGTTATCATGCAGCGTCTGTTCGTCTTCAGAACCGCCCTCCAGATAATCCCAAGCCACCGGGTCCAGTCTCTTCTTCGCCAGCGTCGCGAAGTCGAACACATTCACCGGGTCCATCACGCCGGCATCTTGTGCCAACGCCGCGAATGGCGCAGCGCCGAATATCCCTGCCAGCCGTCGAAATGCCGCCCTGCGTTGTATCTGCATAGAGCGTGATTGCATCACAACTCGGGCGAATACCGCAAGACCCGCATTGAACGCATCCTCGAGCAAGTCACAAAAGGCCAGGAACAATCCGCTGCCCGCCAAGAGCAATTCGATATAAGTATCGAGCAACTAAACCATGTTCGGCCCCGCCAGCAATACCCTGACGAGGTTTTTGAGCGCCACCACACCGAAAGGAAGCTTATCCGGGAATCCATCGCCGCGCTGGTCCGCGTTGCAGGCAATCACCATCGACGGCTCAACTAGATTGATGGCGGCGAAGAGCCCTAAC
>SHUN01000208.1 GCA_009697495.1 Bryobacterales bacterium
CGAAGGCGCGAAAGAGAGGTGTGTGATGCTGGCATTGCGAGTCGTGTTTGGGATGTCGATATTGTTATTGACCGCTGGATTGGCGGTGCGGCTGGCTGGACGGCGGTGGTCGGCTGGGGAGCGGCACGCGGTTTGGACGGTGGCGCTGGCGTTGTCGTTGTTGCTGCCGATATTGCTGCGGTTTGAGCCGCCGGTGACGGTGTTTACAGGCCCGGCGCTGGAAGTCCAACGAATGTCGATAACGGTGGGACCGGCGGACAAAGCTGTCGACTATTTTGCGGCGGCGCGATTCGCATGGCTATTGGGGATGGCGGGTGTGGCGGGGTGGTGGTTGTTGGGATTTGTAAGGGTAGCGGGGATGGTGGCGTCGTCAACGGAGCATTCGACGGTTTCGGGAGTGGCGGTGCGGACGTGCACAGGGCTGCAAATGCCGGCGGTAGCGGCGGGATTTATGGTGGCGGCTGGCGGGGACGCTTGCTTGTTGCTTGTACTGGTTTCATCCGCTGGCCTGGTGGGCCGCGGCACAACAGAGAAAGGAAAGTGAAATGGCTTGCGACGATCAGGTATTAATGGGGTGTTCCTCCGATTCTTATGCCGATGGATTGGTGGCGGTGGCGGGGCGGGGCTTCGGCGTGGCAGGTCGCATCGGCCCTGGTTTTGGGATTGCTGGTGGTAGCGCCGCTGGTGGCATGGCAGGACGCGGGCGTGGAGATGAAGGGCGTGTCGGAGTATACGTTTGAAACGGGGCCGGATGGGACGTATTCGGTGACGGGAGTGCCGGAGGGGGAGTATTCGATTGAGGTTTTGAAGCCGGGGTACGCGCGGCTGATGGTTGGCGCGCGCCGGATGGATCCGGCCAAAACGGCGCGGGCGGATTTCTACCTGAATCTGGGGAACATTAGGGAGACTGTGCCGGTGGATGGCGGGCAGGGAGTGCCGGTGATCCGGGTTTCCGGAAACGTACAGGCGGCGAAGCTGTTGAAGAAAGTGAATCCGGCATACCCGCCGGAGGCGAAGCAGGCCCGCATGCAGGGAACGGTGCGGATGCGAGCCGTTATCAGCAAGGAAGGGGAAGTGTTGGGATTGACGCTGCTGATGTCGCCGTCGGCGGAGTTGGCGCGGTCAGCGATGGAGGCGGTGAATCAGTGGAAGTGGTCGCCGACGTTGCTGAATGGGCAGCCGGTGGAGATACAGACGGAGATTGATGTGAATTATTCGCTAACGAAGTAGGGTGGTGAAATTCGACGATGAGCCTGCGCATTAAGAAGTTGCGCCCGCGGATGGTATTGCCGCCGGTCGCGGCAGCAGGCAATGACTTCTCTCGAACGGATCTGGAACCGGCCGTCAAGCCTTTGCAGTGAGGCGGAGAATGAACTGCTCCATGATGGTGCGGTCATCGGGGCGGGTGTCGCGGAGGCCGCGGTCGGCTTGGAAGATCAACTGGATTGCCGATCGCATTTGGGGCGGTTGAAAGGCGGCGGCGGTTTGTTGGATCTGCTCGGCGCGGGCGCGCCACATGGGGACGCCTTGTTTGGAGAAGTGGCCCTGGATGGCTTGGGCGTTGGCCAGACGGGCCTCTTTCGCGGCAAGCGCGAAACGGAATTGAGTGGCCAGAAAGCTGAGCGCCAATGGCAGATACTCGCCGTCGCGGACCAGGGTGTCGAGGATTTCCAGAGACGCCTTTCGATCCCTGCGGCCGAGGGCGGCGACGAGAGCGAAGATGGTCGATTCGCGGGCGTCGGGGACGAGTTGCTGGACGTGTTGGAGCGTGGCGCTGGCCGTGAGCAGGCGGAGCTTTTCGAGTTCGTTGGCGAGGCGCGTGGCGTTGGATCCGGTGGCTTCGATTAAGAGATCAAGGGCGTCGTTGGCGATTGTAAGGCCGAGTTGTTTCGACAGCCGCTGGGCCAGCGCGCGGGCTTCGTAGGGGCCGGGGTGGGGAAACTCGACGACGGCTTTGACGGGGGCGTAAAACTTGCGGACGCGCTCGAGTTTGGCTTTGTCATCGTTGTCAAAATCGTAGCGGCTGCATTGGAGGACTAGCGTAACGCCAGGGGACGGATCCTTGAGAAAACGGACGAGACCTTCGGGCGGTTCGGTAGCGTCACCGCGGGGCAGCGCGCCCTCGGCGCTGGAGACCCAAATCAGGCGGGTATTGGCGAAGAGCGAGTAAGAACAGGCATCGTCGAGGACGTCGGTCAGGGAGACTTCGTCGAGATCGAAGCGGGAATAGCCTTGTTCACGGTCCTCCTCCGGGAGAGCCTTTTCGATTAAGGCTTTGCGGCATTCGTCGCGACGCCAGGCGTCCGGGCCGAGGAAGAGATAGGCCGGGGCGACTCTGTTGGCCTTGAGCTGGGTTAGAAAATCGTCTGGCGTCATGGGTTAGAACGCCCCGAGGATGGAGCTGAGAAGGGTGCGAGCGACATCGCGGCTGAGGCGTTCGAGGGCTTGCTCGGATTCTTCAAAGTACTGGGTTTGATCGACGGAGACCTCGTAGCGCTCGCGGAAATCGTAGTTGGGGCGGGTGAAGAGTACCTTGCTGGTGGCGCGCTCGGAAAGGGTGAGTTGGAGATTCACTTGGATCTGGACGCCGGCGGCACGGCCGGTGGCGGGGTCAAAGATTGTCGGGTAGGCGGTAAAGTTTAGGATGGTGCCGGTGAGGACGGCGTCGGCCTGGGAAGCGTCGGAGATGATTTGGTAGCGGGTGCGGGCGATGAACTCGCGCGTGATGGCACCGGCGAGGCGATCGGCCAATTTGTAACGGCCGGTGAGGTTCTTGAAGACGGGGACGGCGATGGTTTGGATGTTCTTGGGGAGCAGATCCGACTTGCCCCCAACGTGGTAACCGCAGCCCGAGAGGAGTGACGACAGGGCGAGGGCGTGCCGGCGGGTCATAGCAGTTCGCGCAGGACCTCAATGGTGAGGTCGGCTTGGAGGCGGAAGTTATCGGCGGCGAGCCAGAACCAGGCGGCGTTTGGATGGTTGCGATCGGCTTCGATGGCGCCGGCGGCGTAGCCGGACTGGCCTGAGACACCGGTATTTGTGGGCGGGTCAAGGTCTTCGTCGCGGACGTCGACGCCCTGTTCTTTGAGCTTGGCGATGATGCTCTTCAGATTGGGGCGCTTGGCGAATTCCACCCAGACGCTGGCGGCGTAGCCGTGGAACGTGGGGGCGTGGACCAGGCGGACACTCGGCGTGGGAAGGCCCTCGCCGTGGAGTTTGGAGAGTTTGGCGAGTTCCCTTTGGATTCTGGCTTCGCGATCGGGGATGGAGATTTTCGAATCTTCGCCGGTGCGGGGAAGGATGTTAAAGCTGAGTTGGGCGTCGTATTGGACCTTGGGAAGCGCTTTGAAGGAGAGAAGGGCGATCGTTTGTTTTTGGAGTTCGTCGATGGCGGGGCGGCCGGATTGGCTGGCGGGTTCAAAGAGGGTGACGACGGCGCGGGTGACGGGTTGAATGGAGTGGAGATCGTTGAAAAAAGAGGCGAGGAGCCAGGCCCCTGGTTGGGGGATAAGATGGATGGGCGCTTCGACGGGGCTGGCTTCGAATAGAGGGGCGCGGAGGACCGCACCGGGCACTTTTTCAAGTGCGCCGGTGAGATCGATGAGCGGGGCGGAGGAGTCTGCTTCTTGAAGGCGGTTCCAGGCTTCGGCGGCGAAGTTGGAGGCGACGACGGCGACGGCTTCTTCGATCATGGAGGCGTCAACGGCGGCCACGACTTCGATTTCAGCTTCGCTGGCGGCAAAGACCGCGGCGGCGTCCTTTTCGAGGGTCGCCGATTGGAGCCGGGTGCGCACTTTGCCAACGGTGTAGCGGTCACGAACTTCGCGGCCGAGAAGGGAATCGGCTCCGATGAGAAGGACAGAATTAGCCAATTTGCGTCTCCGGTTTGTGGACGGCGGGGGTCGCTTTGCGGCGGAAAACGCCGGCGGCGCGAACGAGGATGCCGCTGGCGACGTAGATGGAGGCCAATGCGAGGAGCACGGGTTGAGAAAAGTTAGTTAGCAAGTAGATAAAGCTTCCAAGAGTGATAACGGATTTGAAGGATCGCGGGCTGAGGAGGTTGAAATCCTTAAAACTGCGATACCGCCAGGTGCAGACCATAAGGAACGCGAGGAGGCCGATGAGAGCCATCCAAATGGCGGCGGCGTACCAGAGGCGAATGGGTTGCGAATCAAGGGCGTAGACGACGGCGGCGACCATGCCGGCGGCGGCGGGGATGGGGAGACCGACGAAGTATTTGCGATCAGGGCGGCCGGGATTTTTGGGAATCGGGTTAAGGGCAATATTGAAGCGGGCCAGACGGGATGCGCCGCAGAGGAGGAAGAGAAAAGTGATGAAGTAGGCCCCGCGCTGGAGTTGGACTCGCATGTTGAGATCCGGGAGGATGGACCAATCGACGAACTGGACGCCCCAGGCGAAGGCGAGGACGCCGGGAGCGATGCCGAAGCTGATGACGTCGGCGAGGGAGTCGAGCTCGCGGCCGAAATCGGAGACGGTGTTGGTCATGCGGGCGATGCGGCCGTCGAGTCCGTCGACGAAGACGGAGATGCCAATATAGATGGCGGCGAGTTCGAAATGACGTGTCGCGCCGGAGACGTTGAGGGCGAAATCCATGGAGCCGAGGAAGGATTCCATGATGGCGAGGAAGCCCAGCAGGAGGTTGCCGGCGGTGAAGAGCGTGGGGAGGGCGTAGGCGGCGCGGCGCGGACGCCGGTCCGGGGAGTTGGGATCGATGAGGCGTTCGGCGATGTTGAAACGCGGCATGGAACTACTTTCTGCGGGCTATGATATCGGTTCCGCCGGCGACGCGTTGCCCCTGCTTCACTTCGATGGACCATTCAGGGCCGAGGAACATGTCGACGCGGGAGCCGAACTTGATGTAGCCGACGCGGTCACCGGCCTGGACGGTGTCGCCCGCCTTTTTGTAGCAGATAATGCGGCGGGCGATAAGGCCGGCGATCTGGGAGAAGACGACCTTGCCGTTGGGGCCTTCGACGGTGATGAAGTTCTGCTCGTTATCGGTAGTGGCTTCTTCCCGGCTGGCGACAAGGAACTTGCCGGTTTTGTATTCGATTTTGGTTATTTTGCCGGCGATGGGAGAGCGGTTTACGTGGACGTCGAAGACGTTGAGGAAGATGCTGATGCGGGTTTGGGCGCCTTCGGGTTTGATGGCGACGACGACGCCGTCCGCCGGAGACACGGCGACGGGGCCTTCTGGAATCTGTCGATCGGGATCACGGAAGAACCAGAGGCAGAAGACGGCGAGGATCAGGAAGGGGATGCTGTAGGCGGGTTTGGTGAGGTAACCGGTGACGGCTCCGCCGACCAGAAGACCGAGCGCGTAATAAATTCCGTCGATGACCATGCTAAAGAGCTATTCTCTCAGAAATGGCCATGAAGCTCACAATTGGTTTTGTTCTCGGTTTCGGGATGGTGTGGGGACAGGTGCCGATGAAGGCGTTGAACCCGCGCGTGGCGAAGATTGTCGCCGAGGTGTCGGCAGAGCGAATTGGCGCGGTGATGAAGCGGCTGGAAGGGTTCGGGACACGGAATCTGTTTTCGTCCCAGGAGGATCCAAAGCGCGGGATTGGCGCGGCGGCGCGTTGGATCCGGGACGAGATGGCTTCGTATAGTCCGCGTTTGCAAGTGCGGCTGGATTCGCATGACGTGAAGAAGAGCGGGCGTGTGTTTCGGGATGGCCGTTTAGAAAACGTGGTGGCGGTGCTGCCGGGGACGACGCAGAAAGATAGGCAGGTGTTGATCACGGGTCACTATGATTCGCTGCATATTGTGCGGAAGAAAGTAGGCGAATTGGAGCGGATGGACCAGGAGGCGACGGTGGCCGCGGATGCGCCGGGGGTATCCGACGACGCCAGCGGGACGGCGGCGGTGATGGAGTTGGCGCGGGTGCTGAGCGGGTATGAGTTTGAGAAGACGCTGGTGTTTGTGGCGTTTTCGGGGGAGGAGTATGGGTTGCTTGGCTCTGGGCCGTATG
>SHUN01000209.1 GCA_009697495.1 Bryobacterales bacterium
ATCGGTGATGCGAACTGTTTGCGTTCCGGTTCCGGCGTTGGTAACGGTTGCGTTCGCGCTGGAGACTGCGGCATCGGATGCGTCGTAAACGTAACCTGTGATTGTTCCACTCACCGATTGTGCGGCAAGCGGGCCGGCGCAGACGGCGGCGATGAAAAACGCAATGGAGAGACCAGCTCGTAAAGTCATGTATTTCCTCTCAATCGCCCCCCCCAGTCCCGATCATGCCGGGGCAGCGGGCTGGTTGGCGTCGAACCTGGCCGTAAGTGTTTCACTACTGCCGGTGCGTGTCAAGAACTTTGAGACAGTATGTGCAATGGCCGGGCGAGGCCCCTGCTCAACGGCGAAACTCTCGCCGCGGCCCGGTCTATTCTGTCCGAACTGTCGAAAGCCGGGGACGTTGGTGATATAACAACGGCAACACCTATGCGATGGACATCAATCATTATTGGAATCGGCCTCTGCGCGGGGCAGGAGTGGCGTCACTGGGGCGGCGACGCGGGCGGGCAGAAGTATTCGACGCTCAAGCAGGTGGACCGCGGCAACGTGGCGAAGCTGCAAGTGGCGTGGACGTATAAAACAGGCGAGATTTCCGACGGAAAGACCTACGCCACGCGGACTGCATTTGAGACCACGCCGCTGATGGCCGATGGCGTCCTGTATCTGACGACGCCGTTCAACCGCGTAGTGGCGTTGGAGCCGGAGACGGGCAAACAGCTTTGGTCGTTTGATCCCGATATCGACAAGACCAAGGCGGCAAACCTGTTTATTTCGCGGGGGTGCTCGTATTGGACCGATGGGAAAAAGCGTCGCATTTTGCATGGCACGCAGGCGGGGCGGCTGTATTCAATTGACGCGTTGACGGGGAAGCCCGATCCGGCGTTTGGATCCAACGGCTCGATTGACCTGCGGATCGGTGTGGCCGAAAAGTTTCCGGAGCGGAGCTATGGGGTAACTTCGCCGCCGGTGATTTTCAAAAACCTGGTGATTACCGGGGCCTGGGTTTCCGATGGCGATCCGCAGGGTCCGTCGGGCGATGTGCGGGCATTCGACATCGGCACGGGGAAGCTGGCGTGGACGTTTCACACGGTGCCGCGGCCGGGCGAATTTGGTCATGAGACGTGGGAGGGCGATTCGTGGAAGGACCGGGGCGGGACGAATGTATGGTCGGTGATGTCGCTCGATACGCGGCGCGGATTGGTGTTTTTGCCGTTGACGTCGCCGTCGCCGGACTACTACGCGGCGGGGAGGAAAGGCGCGAATTTATTCGGCGATTCATTGGTTGCGCTGGACGCCGCGACGGGGAAACGCGTGTGGCATTTCCAGACAGTCCACCACAACATTTGGGACTACGACCTGCCGGCGCAACCGGCGCTAGTCACGGTGAAGAGCGAAGGGAAAGTGATTGACGCGGTGGCTCAAGTGACAAAGACAGGGTTCACGTATCTGTTTGACCGGGCGACGGGGAAACCTGTATTTCCGGTGGAGGAGCGGCCGGTGCCGCCGTCAGATGTACCGGGCGAGGAGGCTTGGCCGACGCAGCCAAGGCCGGTGAAGCCGCCGCCGTTCGCGCGACAGAGCATGAAGCCGGAAGAATTAACGAATGTGACGGCGGAGTCCCGGGCGTTTTGCGAAGGCGTAATGAAGGACGCGGTGTTGAGGCCGATGTTTACTCCGATCGGATTGCAAACCACGGTGCTGTTTCCGGGGACGAATGGCGGGACGAACTGGGGCGGGGCGTCGTTCGACCCGCAGACGCGGACGCTGTATGTGAACTCAATGGACGTGGGGATGGTGTTCCGGCAGGAGAAGCGGCCGGAGGGATCGCTGGTGGCGTATCGCAATCGGGGCGTGGGGACGAACAGTTCGCGGTTTTGGGATCCGGATTTGTATCCGTGCCAACAGCCGCCGTGGGGGCATTTGACGGCGATCGATCTTGACAAGGGCGAGTTCCGCTGGCGCGTGACGCTGGGCGAGTATGACGAATTGACCAAGCGGGGCGTGGCGCCAACGGGGACGCCGAATCTGGGCGGATCGCTGGTGACGGCCGGGGGCTTGGTGTTCATTGCGGCGAGCAACGACGCGCGTTTTCGCGCTTTCGATAAGGACACGGGAAAGACGCTGTGGCAGACGCGGCTGCCGGCCAGCGGTCATGCGAATCCGATGACATTTTGGAGCGCGAAGACGGGGAAGCAATACGTCGTCATCGCCGCCGGCGGGGGGAATAAATACAACACGACATACGCTGATTCGCTGGTGGTCTTCGCGCTGCCGTAAATTCTGGAATAATAGCGGAATGCGTATTCTGCTGTTGTTGTCGTTAAGCGTAGCCGCCCTTTTCGGCGCGGAGAAATTCGGCAAGGGTTTGACGCTGAAGGAAGCGACACCCCTGGCGACCCTACTTACCACCCCCGGCGATTACGTCGATAAGATGGTGCAAGTGAAGGGCAAAATCGCCGAGGTCTGTCAGCTGATGGGCTGCTGGCTGCAGATCCAGGACGGGGACAAGGCAGTGCGGCTGAAAGTGAAAGACGGGGAGATCCTGTTCCCGAAGAACGGCGCAGGGCGGAAGGTTGCGGCGGAGGGCGTGTTTAAGAAGATCGATCTGAACCAGACGCAGGCTGTGGCGTGGGCGAAACATGAGGCCGAAGAGCGCGGGCAGACCTTTGATGCCTCCAAGATCAAGAGCGGGATGACGATGTATCAGATTCAAGGAACCGGGGCAGTCCTGCTCGATTAATAATGAGAAAAACAATTCTTGGGCTCGCGGTTCTGGCGAGCCTTTCTTCTGTGTGGGGGCAAGCGCGGCCGAAACTGCTGCTAGTAATCGCGGTGGATCAATTCCGCTATGATTACCTGACACGATTCCGGGGTGAGTACAACGCCGGGCTGGCGCAGTTGTTGACCCAGGGCGCGGTGTTTACGAACGCGAATTATGAGCTTGTGCCGACGGTGACGGCGGTGGGGCACGCGACGATGTTAACGGGCGCGTCGCCGGTAATGAGCGGCATCGTGGGGAATGAGTGGTACGAGAGAGAGACCGGAAAGATCACCAGTTCGGTGAACGATGAGAAGAGCGAACTGGTGGGCGGGGATGGCGTGGGATCGACGCCGAAACGGCTGATGGTGAGTACTGTCGCCGATGAGATCAAGATGGCGGGGCGGGGCGAGTCGAAGACGATCGGCATGTCGTTAAAGGACCGGTCGGCGATTCTGATGCCGGGCCGGATGGCGGACGCGGCGTATTGGTTTACGGCGGAAAACGGAAGTTGGGTAACCAGTTCCTGGTACATGAAAGAACTGCCGAAGTGGGTGGCCGATCACAATGCGAAACGGTCGGCGGATCAGCACCTGGGCAAGCAATGGATTCCGATTTGGGGCGGACAGCCATTACACAAGCTGCTGACGACTCCGGACACGATGGGCTACACGAGCGTGGAGAAGAGTCCATACGGAAATGAAATTCTGGAGCAGTTCGCCGAAATGGCGATTGAAAACGAAAAGCTGGGTCAACACGCGGGCACCGACGTGCTGACGGTGAGCTTTTCGTCGAACGATATGGTGGGGCATTTGTATGGCCCGGATTCACCGGAAGCGCGCGATATGTCGGTACGGACAGACCGGCTGCTGGGAAAGCTGTTCGCGTATCTGGAAAAGCAGATCGGGATGCGCAACGTGCTGGTGGCGTTGACAGCGGACCACGGTATTGCGCCGAAACCGGAGGCGAACGCGGCACGGAAAATGCCGGGTGGAAGAATTAAAACCAAAGATCTGACGGACTTGCTGGAGAGCACTTTGCAGGCGAAGTTCGGGCCGGGGAAATGGTCGGTGGGAAAGTCAGGGGATCAGATCTATCTGGACCCGGCGCTGTTGGCGCAGCATGGCGCGGCCCGTGTGCGGGAAGCGGCTGCGGATGCGTTAAGGAACTTTCCGCACGTTTTGCGTGTCTATACCAAAGACCAGTTGCTGCGCGGGCAGGCCGGGCAGGACAAGATTGGAACGCGAGTCGGAAATGGGTATCATCCGGTGCGGGGCGCGGACATGGTGGTGGTGTTGGAGCCGTACTGGATGTATGGGACGGACACAACCAATCATGGAGCGCCGTACAGCTACGATACGCACGTTCCGCTGATCATTATGGGTGCCGGCGTGAAGCCGGGCCGGTATCATCAGGCGGCGGCTGTAAACGACCTGGCGCCGACGCTGTCAACAATTTTGGAGGTGGAAGTACCCGCGGGATCGATGGGCCGCGTCCTGTTTGAGGCGCTAGTCCGTTAGGGCATGTGATAATCTGGTGGTTAACGATTTCGCATCGCGGGAATTTAGGAGAGATCTGGAAAATGTTCGGTATTCGAATGGTTCGCATTTTGGCGCCGGCACTATTGCTGGCTTGTGCCGCTACAGCTTCGGCACAGGTGAAAGCGGCGATCATTAACCTGCAAAGAGCAGTGTTGGACACCGCCGAGATTCAGAAAGCGCAGAAGGAACTGGAAGCCAAGTTCAAGCCGCGGCAGGACAAGGCGGAAAATTTGCAACGGGAGTTGGCGACAATTCAGGGACAGTTGCAGACAATGGCCGGCAAGCTGACGCCCCAGGCGGAAGCGGAATTAAACGTGCAGGGCCAGCGAAAGCAGCGGGAATTGCAGCGGTTGACGGAAGATCTGCAGGGCGATGTGGACCGGGAACGGCAGGACATCCTGGGCCGGAGCGCGCAGCGGATGAGTGAAGTTGTAAAGAAACTGTCGGAAACCAAGGCTCTGGATCTGGTGGTAGACGTCACGAATGCCGTTTACTTCAAGCCGGCGTTGGAGATTACGGCGGAGGCGACTGCCGAGTACAACAAAGCGTACCCGGTCAAGTAAGTTCTCCGCGAGGGGGACTTTCATGAATAACTTTCTGGACAATTACGGCGTTGTGGATGCGCGCCGGGAGCGGCTCGTCAAGCGGGTTTTGTATGCCGTATTGACGATCGCGGTAGTGGGCGGCGGCTTGTGGTTCTTCTTCCGGAACTATAGAGAAGAGTCGCGGGTGAAGGAGTTCCTGACGTTGCTGGAACGGCAGGATTATAAGACGGCGTATGGGCTGTGGGGATGCACGGACGCGACGCCATGCCGGGACTACAAATTCGACCGGTTCCTGCAGGACTGGGGACCGCAAAGCGATGCGGGCAATGTGGCGGCCATTCAGCGGTCCAAAGTGAAGAGCTGCGGTAAAGGGATCATCCAGTTATTGCAGATCAAGGGGCAAGATGTGAACATCTACATCGACCGGGCCACGCTGTTGGTTGGCTTCGCGCCGTGGCCGGTCTGTCATCCGCGGATTCAGATGTAGCGGCGGCTACCAGCCGCGGGCTTCGCGGAGCGCGGTGATGTGGGCGATGTGGTGCGGGCCGTGCCAGGCATAGACGGCCAGGAGCCAGTGTAGATCATGTTGGCCGCTGGATGGGTGGGTCATCGGGCGGGCGAATTGGTCGTCGGTTAGGGAATGGAGCAGCATGCTCAGCCGGGCATGGAGGGCATCGAGGATGGCGAGGCTAAGCCCGAGAGGGGCGGCGGTGCCGTCGGCGAGTTCGGCCCAGAGTTTTTCTTCGTAGGGCTTGATCGTGGGGTTGTCCTCGGTGAGGGTGAGGCGGAAGCGGCAGTAGGCGTTGATGTGGCTGTCGGCGATGTGGTGGACGAGTTGGCGAACGGTCCAGCCGCCGTCGCGATAGGGCGTGGCGAGTTGCTCGTCGGCGAGGCCGCGGAGCGCCTTGCGGAGTTCGAGCGGTGTGTTCTCGATCACTTCGATGGCGGCGGCGCGCTGATCGGCGTTCAATGGACCGGCGAAGGTGAACTTGCCGATGGGGTAGCGAGGGTCAGACATGAGTTAGGTCTCCTTGCGGTTGATGAGGAAAGTGGCGACGTGGTCAAAGAAGTCGCGGAGGGTTTGCTCGGCCTCCAGGGGGAGAGCGGCTTCGGCGAAGGCGTTGTTCATGAGC
>SHUN01000210.1 GCA_009697495.1 Bryobacterales bacterium
ATGTTCGGGCGCCTCGTTTGGGCCTGGAGGGGGACGGCGGCGAGGCCGAGCTGGCGGAGGAAATCGCGGCGTTGCATGGCGTTATTAGCGTATCAACAGACGACGGAATGCCGGACCGCAACCAGCCATAGCAGGCCAATATGGTATGTTATGGATGGTGCCGCTGCCCGATTCACCGCCGCGACTGGATTCGCATTCCACCGAGCCTCTGTATAGGCAGCTCGGCGTGTGGCTGCGGGAACAGATTGCATCGGGGCGAATGCGGCGCGGGGAGCGACTGCCGGCGACACGGGAGTTGGCGGAGCGGTTGCGTTTGAACCGGGCGACCATTGCGTCGGCGTATGGATTGTTGGAAGCCGAGGGGCTGTTGGCGGGGCACGTGGGGAAGGGAAGTTTCGTCGCGGGTTTTCCGGAAGAACGCGTGAATGGCTGGGGAGCGTTGGCGCGGCCGGAAGCGCTGGCGGCATCGCCTGGCGCGGTGGCGATTCATTTTGATTCGTCGCGGCCGAGCGAGGATTTGTTTCCGCTGGCGGAGTTCCGTTCGTGTTGCGAGGAGATGTTGGCTGGGGACGGAGCGGCGCAGGTTTTACAGCTGGGAGCGCCCCAGGGAATGCCCGCCCTGCGCGAATATTTGCTCGCCGGAGCCGTGGAACAGGGGGTGGCCGGGCCGCACGACGATGTGTTGGTTACCAGCGGTTGTCAGCAGGCGATGGATCTGATTGAACGGCTGATTACGGCCGACGGCGAGGCGCGGATTGCGATTGAAGATCCAGTTTATCCGGGTGTTCGCAACGTATTCGGCCGCGGGCGGGCGCGGCTGGTGGGCGTGCCCACGGCGGAAGACGGCATGGACTTGAATGTGTTGGAAAACATTCTGGACCGGCAGCGACCGAAGCTGCTGGTGGTGACGCCCTCCTTTCAAAATCCGACGGGCGGGACGCTCTCGGAGGCGGCGCGGCGGAGTCTTGTCGCGATGGCGCAACGGGCTGGGACCTTGATTATCGAGAACGGCATTTATGCCGATCTTCGCTATAGCGGGACGCCACTGCGGCCGGTGCGGGCGTTTGGGCGGGAGTCGGTTTTGCAGTTGGGGAGTTTTAGTAAATTGGCGTTTCCGGGATTGCGCGTGGGATGGGTGATTGGACCGCGGCCGGTGATCGCGCGCTTAACGCAGATTCGCCAGTGGTGCGACTTGCACTCCGATCAGTTGTCGCAGGCGGTGTTGTTGCGATTCGCGCAGAGCGGGCGGCTGGAGCGGCATCGGAAGAACATGTTGAAGCACGGGGCGCGGCGGCTGCGGGCCATGTTGGACGCTTGCGCGTCGCATTTGCCGCGCGGGAGTCGCTGGACGCGGCCGGAAGGCGGGATGAGTTTGTGGGTCGAACTGCCGGGCGCCGTGGACACCGCGCTAGCGCTGGAAGGCGCGCAGCGCGCGGGCGTGAGCTATTTGCCGGGTCGTGCATTCGCCGTGGACCGTCCGGCGACGAACGCATTGCGATTGAGCTTTGCCGGCGAGCCGCCGGCACGGATTGACGAGGGACTGCGGATCCTCGGCCGAGTGTTCCGGGAGCATGCCGGCCGCCGGCTGTCGCCGGTAGCCGAGGCCGAGACGGCGGTTGTCTAATTTTTGGGAGGGAATCACATGATTTTGAATGAAGAGTTTCGACTGAAGATCGGCTTGGCCGAGATGTTGAAGGGCGGCGTGATCATGGACGTCACCACGCCGGAACAGGCCGTCATCGCGGAGAAGGCGGGGGCGTGCGCCGTGATGGCGCTGGAGCGCGTGCCTTCCGATATTCGCAGGGATGGCGGCGTGGCGCGGATGTCGCCCGTCAGCATGATTCGCGGCATCATGGCGCAGGTTTCGATTCCGGTCATGGCCAAGGCGCGCATCGGTCACTACATGGAAGCGCGTGTTTTAGAGGCGTTGCAGGTTGACTATATCGACGAGAGCGAAGTGCTCACTCCCGCCGATGAAGAAAATCACATCGACAAGCGCCAGTTCCATGTTCCGTTTGTTTGCGGCGCGAAGAATCTTGGCGAGGCGTTGCGGCGCATCAGCGAAGGGGCGGCGATGATCCGCACCAAGGGCGAGGCGGGCAGCGGCAACATCGTTGAGGCGGTGCGGCATATGCGGACCATTCAGCGGGAAATGAAGCAGTTGACCGTGCTGTCGCATGATGAGCTTTACGCGGAAGCCAAGCGGCATCAAGCGCCGATTGAGTTGATTGAGTATGTCGCTGAACATGGGCGCTTGCCCGTGCCGAATTTCTCGGCGGGCGGCGTGGCCACTCCAGCGGACGCGGCGTTGATGATGGCCATGGGCGCCGAGACCGTGTTCGTTGGATCTGGTATTTTCAAGTCCAATGATCCGGCGCGTTTTGCCAAGGCCATTGTGAAGGCGACGACGTACTGGAAGGATCCGGTGAAAGTGATGGAGGCCTGCGACGAAGTTGGCGTCAGTGAGCCAATGCGCGGCCTGGATACCTCATCCCTGCCGGCCGCGGAACTGATGGCCAATCGCGGCTGGTAACGCGGTATGGCGCACATCGGCGTTTTGGCATTGCAGGGTGATTACGAGAAACATGCGCGCTCGCTGACGAGGGCGGGCGCGCAGGTTTCCGAAGTGCGAACCGCGGCGGAGCTCGCGGCCGTTGACGGGTTGGTGATCCCGGGCGGCGAAAGCACAACCATGTTGAAGTTGTTAGACCGGGAAGCGATGTTCGAGCCGTTGCGCGAGTTTGGCGCGCGGAAGCCGATTTTCGGGACTTGCGCCGGCGCGATTCTGATGGCCGCAAAGGTGGAAAATCCGGAGCAGCCGTCGCTTGGCCTGGTTGACATTACGGTGCGTCGGAACGGGTATGGACGGCAATTGGATTCCCGCGTGGCGCGAATTGACTGCGAAGCCTTTGGCGAGTTGGAAGCGGTGTTCATTCGCGCTCCTATCATTCACAGCGCTGGTCCGGGGGTCCGGGTTTTGGCCAGCTACGATGGCGATCCGGTGCTGGTGGAAGAGGGGCGTCATTTGCTGGCGACCTTTCATCCGGAGTTGAGCGTGGATGATCGCGTTCATGCCTATTTCCTTCGGAAGGTGGCCGGGTGAAAAAGCTTCGGATTTTGTTTGTGTGTGTTGGGAATGCATGCCGCAGTCAGATAGCCGAGGGGTTTGCGAAGCACTTGGGCAGGGACGTCGTGGAGGCGCAGAGCGCGGGGATGATGCCGTTGGGGTCGGTGCCGGCGCAGACGCGGAAGGTGATGCTGGAACGCGAGATGCCGATTGACGATCAGTATCCGAAGGGCGTGGAAGTGTTTCGGATTACGGAGTTCGATCTGGTGATCAACATGAGCGGAATCATGTTGCCGAAGGGTTTAAAGGAGAAGGAGCGTCGGTGGACGGTGGCCGATCCGTATGGGCGGAGCGACGGGGCGTACCGGCAGGTTCGGGGCGAACTGGAGAAGCTCGTAGTGGAGCTTCTGCAACAGGTGCGGGATGCCAAAGGGGAAGTGCCGACGCCGGCGAAACCGAGGCGGCGGCTGTTTGGGTTCGGGAAAAGTTGACTTCTACCCGGCGTGTTGCGAAAATAGAGTTTTGCCAGACGTGCGGATGTGGCGGAATTGGCAGACGCGCTAGATTCAGGTTCTAGTGGGGGAAACTTCGTGAAGGTTCAAGTCCTTTCATCCGCACCAATTCAGTTTTTTTTCCAAACTCCAGTCTCACCAACTTGCGACGGGTGTTCACCGAACGTGGGCTTGTGATCACAAGCCTCGACAGATCAGCACATGGGCCTGGAGGCCGTGAAGGTCGCCCGCGGCGCTACGACACCGGCCAGATCTTCGGCTCGTGCCTCAGACGCACACCTCGCGTACCTTGCAGCCAACTGCTTCGATGACCTCAAGCTTGTTTGTGTCAATCACCTTGACCTCGGTCTCGTTACACACAAAAGTTGTGAGGCGAATGTTTGTCAGCGGCGTTCGGAATTTCACGTAGTTGGGCCCAAACTTCCTGAAGGCGCACCATTCCTCAAGCGCGTACCCGGAATAGAGCGCGGAACGAATCGGAGGGTCATTCGGCTCAAGGCCTGCTTCCCGGCAAAGGCCGTCGAACACGAAGCTCCGGTCATTCAAAAAACCCGTTTCGCATCGGACCAAGTTGCAGTGCACAGTGTTGAATGAGACGACGGAATCTGTCAGGCTTCGGGCGTGAATGTTCGTCAACCGCTCGCGTATGTCCTTGGTTGTCAGCCTGTGGAGCAGGTACGTTTCGGCTTTCTGAATTCCTCTGTAGAGCACGGCCTCGCCTCGATCGGCCAAAGGTTGGCTTTGGATATCGCCGATGTGATAGCTGCCGTGCTGAATGAAGATGAGGCGTTCCCTCCTGCTGCCAGTCGGATGGATGTCCGTGTGGCGGTAGGCTGCGAGCGGCCCGGTCACATCCGCGGTTGGAACAGCCATTCCATTTGATAAATACAGGGCGTCATAATCGCCTCGCCTGGCCCTATTCCAGAAGCCGAAAAGCAGCCTGACCGCCGGACTGTCTTTCCAGGGATTGCCGAACCAGTACTGGTGCCGTCTGTTTGTGCCGGAGGCAAATACTCCGGGAACGATCCAAGAGTACTGAAAAAAGTAGTCACGCTCTGGCGGCGACGCGGGAGAGTAAGCCAGTCCCCCGGCCGCGGCGAGCCACGGGACCACCTCAGCGCCGGCAGTCAATGTGGAGGTCGAGAATCTCACGGCGTGCTCGCCTTTACGGCAGCCTCCATTCTCTTCGAAAGAGCCGATTTGGGCGCCAGCTTCACGAGCGTACACATAGCGGCGATCTCATCGTGGTATTCCTTCATGCGCGCCTTAAAGGTTCGGCGGTCCTTGGTGCACACCAGGGTTTGCGGCGAGCCCACGCGATCTGTCACATGGGTCATATCCAGCCGGTGCTGGTCGATCACGTTTTGGAGGTGGCTGCGACGCTCCTGCCTGATACGAAACCGATGAACGCTCTCGTTGGGATCACGGGCAAATGCCTGTAGTTCACGGCACTCGGCACACTTACAGGAAAATTCTGCATGAAGACGCCAGTCCGATGGAGGTTGGGGAGGCACCTCGCTGCGCCTGAGCAGGAACTCTGCCGCGCTCGTCCAAAGGTGCTGGATGGCAGGGTCAACCGCCGGCGGCAGGGGATCCTGTTCCGCACAGATCCGTTCAATGGCTGGCACGACCAGCGCCGTGGGATGGAAGACCTCCGGGCGTGAAGCGAGCTTCTCCGCCGCGGCCTCACAGAGTGTCGGGTCCTGGAAATGCTTCAGCCCCGAAAACAGGTTTGCGATGAATTCCGGAGCAAGGGGCTGTTTGCTCCGGTCTGCAAGCTCCTCCCACCGCTTAAAGGTATCTGCTTGGGAATTTTCCATTCCGATGGCGTCGAGACCAGCGACGGCTGCCTCCGCGACCTTCCGAAAGGAGGGCGAAGGATTCGCCGTAAGAGCGAGCAACAAATCCGCGCACGCGCTCGGCCGATGCGGCATCCGCGCCCCTACCAGCGCAGATAAAACGGCGGCGGCATCCACATCTCCCAGCACTCTTACCGACGTCAGCAAGGCCGCGTTTTCCGAGCCGTCATAGGTTGATGTTACGACATCGCGGACGAACTGCTGGAGCAGGGCCGCCGCCTTCAGTTTGACGAGCGCGGCAATCATTTTTGCGCGCTCAGATGACTCTGGAGATGTGGTGTTGATCGAGTAGCTGTACGACCGCCGCGCATCGGCGGGCCACGCTTCCACAATGCGCTGCGCCACCGCCATTGCCTCCGGGCGGTCGCCCTTCCCACCCGCGGCCAACTATTTCAAGTACGGCAGGGTGGCAACAACGCCGGCTTCCAGCAAAACGTCTACCATGCGGTTCGCGGGCCACAGCACGAGCGCCGCGCGATGATAGGACCGCTCGAAGGTTGCCCCTTCATTGCCGGAGGCCTCGGTCAGGCGCTTGTCGT
>SHUN01000211.1 GCA_009697495.1 Bryobacterales bacterium
ATGGGATTCCTACTAAATACCTGCGCTAGAACTCTCACCGCGCTATTCGCATTACCGGCCCTGGCGCAACCGCAGCCGCGGACAATTGTCGCGATCAGCGCCGGCGGCGGTGACTATCTGAAAGGAGCCGGCGGCACGCTGGTACGCTTCATTGACGAAGGCTATAAAGTCTATGTCATTCAAACCGGAAACGATGAGAAATACTCCATCGGCCTGGGCCCGGCCGAAACCCGGTTAGCTAACAATGCGGACGCCGAGAGAGCGGCCAAAGCGTTGGGTGTCACTGAAATCGTCAACCTCAACAACAAGACCGGAGAGCTTAGCCAGCTTTCGAGCAACGAACTGCGCAACCAGATGTCCACGCTCATTCGCTTCTTCAAACCCCAAAAGCTCTTCCTGCCCGACCCGTTCATTCACTATGACCCCGAATGGGACCAGTTTTGGACCGGGCGCGCCGCCGAGGAAACGAACTATACCAACACCGGCGCATTCCTGGCTGAGTTGGCGCGCATTGGAATTAAGGGGCACAGCGTCCCGGAGACGTATTACTACTCCACGCGCCGCCCCTACCGGCCTGGCGAGGGCGGCCACAATGGCGCGCGGCTGCAGGCAGTGGATATTTCCGGAACCTTCCAACGCAAAGCGGAGGCCTGCTTGCAACTGCGGACAACCAACCGCGCTTACGCCGAGCATGTCCGCCAGCGCCTCCAACTCATGAACAGGCCTTCGGCACTACTGGAAAAGGTGGATGAAGCATCCGTCGACGCGCTGGCGGGGGAGTGGCTTCGGGAACTGGCGGCCACCATCGGCGCCAAACACGGGGTTTCGCACGGCGAAGAGTTCAACTACCACGGCTCGCCGCCCGGCCAGAGGCAGCCCCTGCCCCCGTGGATCCTTGAACGCGCCAAACCACTGCCGCGAAAACAGTAGACATGTTGCACAAGTTATTCCCCTTCGTTCTCCTCTGCTCATCCGCGCTCGCGGAAACCCACCGCGTCATCGCCGCGACCTACCACCATACGTTTTCCGCCGCCCATCCGGTGCTTCTGCGTGTCCGCCCGGGGGATTCCATCGTCACCAAAACTGTCGATTCCGCAGGCTTCGATCACCGCAACGTCCGCCGCACGAAAACGCACGGCAACCCCCTCACGGGTCCTTTCTACATCGAAGGCGCTGAGCCAGGCGACGCTCTCATCGTCCGCCTCGACCGTGTCGCTCTCAATCGTCCCAATGGGTACACAGGGCGTTCGGTCGGCGTCAGGGACCTTGACGAAAGTCTCCAGGCACCGATGCCCGATCCGGATGCCGTTATTGCGGGCTACAACTATCTGGTTCCCTGGGTCATCGATCTGAAACGCAAGACCGCCCGTCCAAAAGATTCGGCGCCGTCATTCTCCTTTCCCACTCGCCCCATGCTGGGCTGCATCGGCGTTGCGCCGGAGGGAGACTTCTCGCCCCGCTCCGGTCCCGCCGGCTATTGGGGCGGCAACATCGACTACAACTGGATTCGCGAGGGAACCACCATGCTGCTGCCGGTGTTCCATCCGGGCGGGCTGCTCTTTTTCGGCGATGGACACGCGCTGCAAGGGGATGGGGAGGCCATCGGTTCGGGCGTCGAAACGTCGCTCGATGTCACCATCACCGTCACCCTCCGGAAACGCGCGCGGCTCACATCGCCGAGGGCGGAAACTCCGGAATTTCTCATCAGCATCGGTAGCAAACCGGACGCCAACCTCAACCAGACGCTCGAAATTGCACTGCGCGACATGCTCCGCTGGCTCATCGAGGAGAAGAGCATGAAGCCCGCCGAAGCGCACCTCCTGATCGGGGCGGCCGCGTCGCTCGATCTTGTTACCCTTGGCGGATCCACGGCCGTCCGGATTCCCCGGCGCGCCGCCGAAGGGCGGTAGGGCGGCGAAGGCTTGAGCAAATGGCGTGGCGCCGTTAAAGGAAGGAAAGCGCGGGCGCGGGGCGGTGCGGCGCAACTGACAGAACGCGCAGCAGGTGGCCACGGTTCTGGGAGGCATCGCTGTCGCCGCGGAGGACAGTTTTGATGGACAACGGTCCGCGGAAGCTGTCCACGCGATGCCCCCGGGATTCGGAGGCTATCTTTCCCGAAGTCCGCGCGTCAGGCCGGCGCGACGACAGGCAGCTCGAGCCGAAGACAGAGCCAGCCGTGGCCGTCGATTTCAGCGCTGAAGCGGCCGCCGTTGCACTCCGCAATCCGGCGGCACGTGAAAAGCTGATTCCGCTCCTTGGGGCTGAAAAGGGATTCCGCAACGACCCCCGGCGTAGTGGCGCGGAATTCGATCAGCAAAGAATGAGCGGCGCTGCGGGCCGAAATGTCGATGAAGCCGGCCTCATCGACCGAGCGGCGGAGAAACTGCAGAACGCTTCGCAGGAGGTGGCGGAGATGTTCCTCATCGACCCACGCGGACGGGAGATCCGCGTCAAATTCGCTGCAGATGTCCAAGCCTTCGCCGGCCCAGGATTCCGCGAACACATCCTCGGCGACTTCTTTAAAGTTCACGCGAACCGGATGGGACGGCGCGACCTGCAGCAGATGCAGTACGTCGGAGAGGATCCAGTTGGCGCTATCCACCATTTGCTGGAGACGGTCAACCTGCGCACTGACATCGCAGCCGCCTTGTCCGACGGTCAAATGAAGATAGAAGGCGATGGATTCCAGCGCGCTCAGGGGCTGCCGGAGTTCGTGCGTCAGATGCCGGATGACGTCTGCAACGGGGAGGTTCGTATCGGCAGTTTCAGACATTGGGAACAAGCGTGAGTGTAGCGCAGATTCAGTTGACAATTTCACCCCGAAATGTCGCGCAGGGAAATCCCCGCGAGCGCGACAGTTAGGCCGATCATAATGGCCACGGCGGTCCAGGCAACAGCGTTGTAGACGCGCGAGTTCGTCCAGTCCCGCATGATGGTTTTCTTGTTGACGATGATGGTCATGTAAATGAGCACAAAGGGCAGCAAAACGCCGTTTAACACCTGGGAAAGCAGGATCATGCGGACAAGCGGAAAGCCGGGAATCAGGATCACGCCGCCGCCGATAACGATGAGCAATGTGAAGAGCCAGTAGAAGACCGGCGCTTCATTCCAGCGCTTATTCACGCCCGATTCAAAGCCCAATCCTTCGCAAACAGTGTAGGCGGTGGAAAGCGGCAGAATGCACGCGGCGAACAGAGACGCGTTAAGCAGGCCGGCGCAGAAGAGCAGATACGCATATTGACCAAACGGCTTCAGGCCGAGCGCGGCGTCGGCCGAGTCCTTGATGTCCCGAGGCGCGACGCTCCAGATAGCGCCTGCGCAGGAAACGATGATGAAGAACGCGATGACCGTCATGACGACGCAGCCGACGATAACTTCAATCCGCGACTCGGCGTACTCCTTCGCGCCAACGCCCTTTTCAACGATTGCCGCCTGCAAGTAGAACTGCATCCACGGAGCGACGCTGGTGCCCACCATGCCGATCAACAGCGTGATGTAGGCGGGTTCAAACAACAGCACGGGCCGCACGCTGTAAAGTGCGGCTTCCTTCCAATCGGGCTTCACCAGCACGCCGCTGATGATGTAGCAAACGTAGATGAGCGTGGCGAACAGGAAAATGCGTTCGACGCTGGCGTAGGTGCCTTTCACGATCAGCAGCCAGACGATGAGAGCGCCGATGGGCACGGTGATGTATCGCGATATTCCGAAGAGTTCGAGCGAACTGGCGATGCCGGCGAAGTTGGCCATCACGTTGGTAAGGTTGGCGGCAATCAGCGCCATCATGACGAAGAACGTCGTGCGCAGGCCGAACTCTTCGCGGATGAGATCGCTGAGCCCCTTGCCCGTAACGGCGCCCATGCGGGAGCACATTTCCTGCGTCACGATGAGCAGCGTCATGATGGGCAGCAGTGTCCACAGCGGCAGATAGCCGTACTTGGCCCCGGCTTGCGAATAGGTGAAAATACCGCCGGCGTCGTTGTCGACCATGGCCGTAATGAATCCCGGCCCGATGACCGAGAAGAAGACGGCGATGTGATATTTAAGGCGTTTGAACATCGTTTAACTCTGGCGCAGCAACGCAATGATGTCGTCGGCGGTGATGACGCCGATGAGGCGATTGGCGTGATCGACAACGGGAAGCGTGACGAGATTGTATTTGTCGAAGACGGCGATGACGCGGTCCTGGCGTTCCTTAACAGGAACGGAAATCAGGCGGTCGTCCTGCAGGGACGAAAGCAGCACAGCGGGGTCTCCGAGGAATAGCCGGGCGAGGGGAACAGCGCCGGTGAGGCGTTCTTCGGCGTCGATCAGGAAGACGGTGTTCGTGGACTCGAGGACGTCGTCATGGCCCTGCATGGCTGCGATGGCGACGGCCACGGTGACCGTGTTGGGGACGGAAACGTACTCGGTGGTCATCAGTCCGCCGGCCGAGTCCTCGCGGTGTTCCAGCAGCTCTTCCACTTCCTGCGCGGGCGCGTCTTCCATCTCTTCGAGAATCGCGTCCGAGCGTTCCTCCTCCATGTCGGCCAGGATGTCGGCGGCCTCGTCGGGCGCCATCTCTTCGATGATATCGGCGGCCTTTTCCTCGCTCAACGATTCCAGAATACTGGCCTGGATATCGGGATCGATTTCGGAGAGCGCTTCGGCGGCGACTTCGCTATCGAGCGATCCGAAAAGCGCTTCGCGGTCGGAGGGGCCGAGTTCTTCGACGATGTCGGCGAGGTCGGCCGGGTGCATGGCTTCCAAGGCGCGCGTGGAGATGTTCAGCCGCAGACGCCGCTGCGGATCGCTTTCGACAATGTTGCAAAACTCCCAGCGGATGGAGTTCACCGGGATGGGCATCATCAGGCGGCGGATGAGGGGCCGCGGCAGGACGCCTTGCGCGAGGCGGCGGAACATGGAGCGGAGGCCGATATCCACCTCCTGCACGCGAAGTTCGTCATGGCCGTTCTGGCGGACACGCAGGAACGTGACATCGGTGACGCGGACCACTTTACGGCCTTCGACGTCGATGATTTGCTGGTCCAGCAGATCGCGTTCCAGGCGCAGCATGTAGTCATCGCGATGGTAGGGCGTGAGCTGTTCGTCCCGAAGCCAGATGCCATCGAGCGAAATGGTTTGAATCTGGTCATGGCGAACCGTCAGCCAGGCCCAGCCCCCGCCCAGGAGATAGCGGTCCACGCGAACCGGATCGACTAACGGAACGATGGCGGCATCGCGGACGCGGCCCAGCTTCCGGCCCTTAAGGTCGTAAACCTTGAGCCCGAGAAGTTCGGTAAAGAACAAGTGGTCCAGCATCGCAGTGGGTCCGTGGTCATGTTGCGGGAAGAGCCTCTCCCACTATCGCGCAGGAACCCCCAAAATGGCTATTTATTTCAGCTTTTCGGCCATCAATTGATTCACCGCCGCCGGGTTGGCCTGGCCGCGTGACGCTTTCATCACAGCGCCGACAAGGAACCCGATCACCGTCGTTTTTCCGCCTTTGTACTGTTCGACCTGCTTGGGATTATTGGCGATCACGTCGTCGATAATCTTCTCCAGCGCGCCGGTATCGGAGATCTGTTTCAGGCCCTCGCGCTCCATAATCGCCTTGGGCGCGTCGCCGGTCTCGAACATTTTCGGAAAGATCTCTTTGGCCAGTTTGCCGGAGAGTTCGCCGGTGCCAATCAGGTCGACGAGCTCGGCGATATGCCGCGGCGGAATGGGCGAATCGGCGATTTCTTTGCCGGTGCTTTTCAGCATGGCGGCCAAGTCGCCCATCACCCAATTGGCGACGGCCTTGGGGTCCTTGGAAGCCGTGGCGGCCTGCTCGTAGAATTCCGCGTTCTCCCGCGTAAAAGTCAGCACATCGGCGTCGTAGGGGCGCAGGCCGTATTCGGTGGGAAAGCGGGCGCGCTTGGCCTGGGGAAGCTCTGGCATTTCAGAAACGACGCGGGCCAGCCATTCGGCGCCGATGCGAAGCGGGACGAGATCGGG
>SHUN01000212.1 GCA_009697495.1 Bryobacterales bacterium
AATCAAGTTAGCCTGCCGAGCCGAGTAGTTCTTGATTGCCTTTGTGATTCGAGGCAATGTCGCCACCGAATCGAAACGAATCGGCGACGCACCGTGAAACGCGCTCATCGGCAAGCCACCGCGGTCCAATCGCAGCCGAACCCAAATCCCGATCCATCGCCGCGAATGAGGCAGGGGGAGTCGACAAGGAGGAGTCGCGCGGCAACGACCCGAACAAACGCCAAGTAACAAAGAGATCGGCGCCTTTCGGATGACAATGGAAATACCACAAAGCAGCCAAGTGGCCCCGGCCTCCTCGCCGGTGAAAAGCCAATCCAAATGAAACTCCCATGCCATAATGAATCCGGAGGCTGGATGCTCGCCACTGACGCCCCGTACGCCACCGACGAATTTAACCCCTGGAAAAACGCCGCCATCCGCTTCGAGAATGCTGCCGCCAAGCTCAATCTCGATGACGGCATGCGCAAAATTCTCAAAACTCCCTCCAAGGAACTCACCGTCGCCATCCCCATCATTCTCGATGACGGCCGCGTCGAAGTCTTCACCGGATACCGCGTCCAGCACTCCATTGCGCGCGGCCCCGCCAAGGGCGGCATTCGCTACGCCCCCGACGTCTCCCTCGACGAAATGCGCGCCCTCGCCTCCTGGATGACCTGGAAATGCGCCGTCGTCAACCTTCCTTACGGTGGCGCCAAAGGCGGCGTCATTTGTGATCCCGCCATCCTCTCCCAAATCGAGCTCGAACGCATCACACGCCGCTATACCGCCGAAATTCTCGATATCATCGGGCCCGAAAAAGACATTCCCGCGCCCGACATGAACACCAACGAGCAGACCATGGCCTGGATCATGGACACCTACTCGATGCACAAGCGCGAGACCACCACCGGCGTCGTTACCGGTAAGCCGCTCAATCTCGGCGGCTCGCTCGGCCGTCCCGAAGCCACCGGCCGGGGTTGCCTCTTCGTCACCCGCGAGGCCCTGAAAAAATTCGAAATCCCCCCCACCCGCGCGACCGTCGTCATTCAGGGTTTTGGAAACGTCGGCGGCATGGCCGCCCGCCTCATGGCTAAACAGGGCATCAAAGTGGTCTGCATCATCGAAACCGACGGCGCAGTCTACAATGCAAACGGCCTCGACATCGAAGCGCTGATGAAGCATCGCCGCGAAACCGGCTCTATCCTCGATTTTTCCGAATCGCAAAACCTGAGCAGCGACGAAGCGCTGCGTCTCCAATGCGACGTCCTCCTTCCCGCCGCCAAGGAAAACGTCATCACTTCCGAAAACGCCGCCAGCCTCAACTGCAAAATCATCTGCGAAGGCGCTAACGGCCCCACCACCGCTCCGGCCGACCATATACTCGCCGAACGCGGCATTTTCGTCGTCCCGGACATCCTCGCCAACGCCGGCGGAGTTACTGTCTCCTACTTCGAATGGGTGCAGGACCGCCAAGGTTACTTCTGGAATGAAAAGCTGGTCAACGAACGTCTCGAAGAGATCATGGTCAATAGCTTCTATGACGTATTGGAATACGCGCGCGAACATAACGTCGAGAACCGGACAGCGGCTTATATGTTAGCCCTTGACCGCGTAGCTTTCGCCATTAAGTTGCGCGGGCTCTACGCATAACTCATGGCTGCCGAAGCGACGCCGCTCATGCGGCAGTATAATTCCATCAAACAGCAAGTGCCCGGTGCCCTGCTTTTCTTCCGTTTAGGCGATTTTTACGAGCTTTTTTTTGAAGATGCCGTCACCGCCGCCCGCGAACTCGAGATCACGCTAACCTCCCGGAACAAGGACGCCGAACAGCCAGTTCCCATGTGTGGCGTGCCCCATCATGCCGCTGACGGCTATCTCGTCCGACTTATCGCCAAAGGCTTTCGCGTCGCTATCTGCGAACAGATGGAGCTGCCCAGTCCGGGCAAGAAACTGGTTCGTCGCGAAATTACGCGAATTGTAACTCCCGGCACGGCGACAGATAGTAACATGCTCCGGTCCCGGGAGAATAACTATCTCGCCGCTGTCGCCAGAAATAAGGACCGCGCCGGCGTTGCCTATGTCGACGTCTCCACCGGCGAATTCCGCTGCACCGAACTTGCCCTCGACGAAGTCGTCCCCGCCCTCGAAAGCTGGAATGTCCGTGAAGTTCTCCTGCCCGAAGGAGCCACTCTCGACGGTGTCCGCAACAAAACCAGCGTCGATCCCTGGATCTTCGATAACGACTATGCTGATCGCCTCCTGAAAGAGCACTTCACCCTCCTCAGCCTCGATGGCTGTGGCCTCGCCGGACGTCCCCTCGCCACCGCCGCCGCCGGTGCCATTCTTCATTACCTTCGCGACACCCAGCGCGCCGCCCTCAATCACGTCGAACGCCCGTCTTTCTTTGATCGCGGCGAGTCCATGGTCCTCGACTCCGTCACCGTCCGCAACCTCGAACTGATAGACCCTCTCTTCGCCGGCGAGTCCAAGGAATCCACCCTCGTCAGCGTCCTCGACGCCACCATGACCGGCATGGGCGGCCGCCTTCTTCGCCGCCGTCTGCTCCGTCCCTCCGTCACCGAATCGGAAATCAACGCTCGCCTCGACGCCGTCGAAACGCTGCTTAAGGACACTATTCTTCGCGCCGAACTCCGCAAAATCCTCGTCCAAATCCTCGATCTCGAGCGACTCCTCGCCAAAATTACCCTTGGCTCTGCCTCTCCCCGCGAACTCCTCGCCATGGGCCGCAGCCTTGCCAAAATTCCCGATCTCAACCGGCTCCTGAACGAAAACCGCTTCGACGAAATCGCCGAAGTCCGCGATAGAATCCTCCAAGGCATCGCCGACGACCCGCCCGTCAATCTCAACGACAGCGGCACCATTCGCGACGGCGTCCATCCCGAACTCGACGAACTCCGCGACCTCTCCCGCAACAGCAAACAGTACCTCGCCAACATCGAAGTCCGCGAACGTCAACGCACCGGAATCAACTCGCTCAAGGTCCGTTTCAACAACGTCTTCGGCTACTACATCGAAATTTCCAAGACCAATCTCGACCGCGTTCCCGCCGATTACGACCGCAAGCAAACCCTCGTCGGCGCGGAGCGCTTCATCACCCCCGAACTCAAGGAACTCGAAGGAAAAATTCTCGCCGCCGAAGAGAAAATGCTTGAAATCGAGCGGACCATTTTCACCGAAATCCGCTCCTTCGCCGCCGCCCACGCCGAACGCATCCGCCTCCTCGCCGGTGCCATCGCCGAAATCGATTTGAACGCCGGCCTCGCCCAAGTCGCCGCCGAAAACCGCTACACACGCCCCAGATTTACGCAGGGCGGGGAACTCCGCATTGCCGCCGGCCGTCACCCCGTCATTGAACAACTCGCCCTCCGCGATGCCCAGCGCTTCATTCCCAATGACGTTTCCCTCGATAGCTCCGGCGAGTATCTGGCCATCATCACCGGTCCTAACATGGGCGGTAAGTCCACCTATCTCCGCCAAGTCGCATTGATAAGTATCCTCGCCCAAATGGGCTCCTTCGTCCCCGCTGATGAAGCCGCTCTGCCCATCGTCGACCGCGTCTTCACCCGCATCGGCGCAAGCGACAACTTAGCCCGCGGCCGCAGTACATTCATGGTGGAAATGACCGAAACCGCCGTCATTCTCAACACCGCCACGAAAAACAGCCTCATCATCCTCGACGAAATCGGCCGCGGCACATCGACCTATGACGGCCTCGCCCTCGCCTGGGCCGTCGTCGAATTCATCCATGAACGCATCGGCGCGCGCACGCTATTCGCCACCCACTACCACGAACTCACGGAACTGGCTGATCGACTCAAGGGCGTCCGAAACCTGCACGTCGCCGTCAAAGAATCCGGCGATCAGATCATCTTCCTTCGCAAAGTCCTAGCCGGCGCGGCCGACCGCAGTTACGGCATCGAAGTCGCCCGTCTCGCCGCGCTCCCCATGTCGGTGATTGAGCGCGCCCGCGAGATCCTCGCCCTCCACGAAGAGGCCGAACAGACTGTCGTCGCCGTCTCGGCCCACGCCCCTGCCGAGCCGCAAGGCCCCATGCAAATCCGCCTCTTCGAACCCGTAAACGGTAACATCGCCGAGCGAATCCGCAGCCTCAAATTGGACGAACTCCGTCCCATCGAAGCGCTGCAACTTCTGGCCGAACTCCAGAAGGAACTCCAATAGCCTGTGGAAAACTGGTGCCTGGCACCAGTTTTCCACAGAAATGGCCTACTTTTCCACAGGACGGATCGGATAATTCCTATGATCATCGCCGGCATTATGAGCGGGACCTCCCTTGACGGCATCACCATCGCCGCCATCGACCGTAATGGCAAACGCTGGAGCCTGCTCGAATACTCCACCCTTCCATACCCCAAAAAGCTGCGCGAAAGAATCCTCGCCGTCTCCAACGCCGAAGCCCACACCGGCGAAATCGCGAAGCTCAATTTCGATCTCGGCGAGCAATACGCCAAGGCCGTTCAAAAGCTAAAATCCAAGCCCCAACTCATCGGCTGCCACGGGCAAACCATCTTCCACGGCCCCGGCTGCACCCTCCAACTCGGCGAAGCGCAAGTGATCGCCGAACGCACGCAAACCCCGGTCGTCAATAACTTTCGTCCGCGCGACATCGCCGCCGGCGGCCAAGGCGCGCCGCTCGTCCCCTTCGTCGACTACCTTCTATTTCGCAGCCCCAAGCAGAACCGTGTCCTGCTCAACATCGGCGGCATTGCCAACGTCACCATCCTCCCCGCCGCAGCCAAACCGGAACAGGTAACCGCCTTCGACACCGGCCCCGGTAACATGGTGATCGACCAACTCGCCTGGATCATCACCAAAGGCAAACAAAGCTACGACAAAGGCGGTCGCCTGGCGCAAAAAGGAAAGCCCAACCAACAACTCCTGCAAGCCCTCCTAACCAACAAATACTACAAAAAGCATCCGCCGAAGTCCTGCGGCCGCGAACAATACGGCCGCGAATTCATCGCCTACTTACTGGCCACACAAATCGACCTGTACGACCTCATCGCCACCGCCACGCTACTAACTCCAGTTACTATCTTCGAAGCCATAAAAGACAGCAATCCCGATCAACTCATCGCCTCCGGCGGCGGCACCAATAACCCGCAAATCATGAATCATCTCCGCGGCCTGATGCCCAAGACGCAAGTCCAGACCACAGACGACTACGGCCTCCCCGCCGAAGCCAAGGAAGCCGTCGCCTTCGCCATCCTCGCCCACGAAACCTGGCTGCGCCGCCCCGGCACCCTCCCTTCGGCCACCGGAGCAAAACACGCCGTGATCCTCGGCCAAATCACCCCGGCCTGATTTCACCAAATCTCCACAATTCCGCCCATCCGGCGAAATCATCGTCGGCGTCGGAACCCACGCCTCACAACTCCGAGTCCTACCCGCCCCACAACGCCGGCCGCATCCTGATAAAATTCCCACACCGTCAGCATGCCCGCCCCCAAAAAAGCAGCCCCCTCACCATCGACCAAAAAGCCCCGCGACGACTGGTATCTCCGCCGCTCCGCTTTCCCCATGCGCGACGCTCCTCCTTTCGAGCTCGAAAGCATCTGGAAAACCCCCGGCCGTTACCGCCGCGCCGCCAATGTCACTTGGACCGAAGCCGGTCCCCGCAACTACGCCGGCCGCGTAACTTCCCTCCTCTCTGACCCCATCGACCCCAAAATTCTCTACGCCGGCGCAGCCGCCGGTGGCCTCTGGCGCAGCCCCGACCTCGGCAATAAGTGGACATCCGTCTGGCCAAAATATCTCAACCAAAACATCGGCGCACTCGCCGCCGATCCCAACGATCTCACTCGCATCATTTGCGCCACCGGCGAAGGCAATCTCTCATCCGGCACCTATCCAGGCGCTGGCATTTTCCGTTCCAGAGACCAGGGTTTCACTTGGGCGTACTTTGTCAAGGACCCCGAAAATAAGGCCCCCGCCATCCCCCGCCGCATC
>SHUN01000213.1 GCA_009697495.1 Bryobacterales bacterium
CTACCCTAAAATATATCCCCCATGAGCATCTACACCCTCCAACCCCTGGACTTCGGCGCCCTCAAAACCGTCTCCCTCCACGGCCGCGGCGGCAAAGTCACCCCGGAGATGTTCGCCAAACCCCACACCCCCGGCGCGCCCCTCTCCACCTTCCTCAACAACCTCCCCAGAATCCTCGCCGCCGACACGCTCCGGGAAGTCGCGAAAAAATTGCAAGAGGCCAAAAAGTCCCAAAGATCCATCATTTGGGGCCTCGGCGGCCACGTGATCAAAGTCGGCCTCGCCCCCATCCTCCTCGACCTCGCCGATAAAGGCTACGCCCACGGCTTCGCCATGAACGGCTCGGCCACCATCCACGATTACGAAATCGCCGTCGCCGGCCACTCCAGCGAAGATGTCGAAGCCGTCCTCCCCGATGGCAGTTTCGGCTCCGCTGAAGAGACCGGCCGCGACCTCAACGACGCCATCAACGACGCCAATCCAACCGAAGGCATGGGCGAAGCCATCTGCCGCAAAATCACCGAAAAGGCAGACCCCAACTACGCAAACAGCAGCCTCCTCCACGGCGCTTACAGCAGAAAACTCCCCGTCACCGTCCACGTCGCCATCGGCACCGACACCCCGCACACCCACCCCGGCGCCAACGGCGCCGCCATCGGCAAAACGTCCCACCACGACTTTCGCCTCCTTTGCGAAATGGTTCGCGGCCTCGATGAAGGCGGCGTCTATCTCAACGTCGGATCCGCCGTCGTCATGCCCGAAGTCTTTCTCAAAGCCGTCAGCGTCGTTCGCAACCTCGGCCACTCGCTCCGCAATTTCACCACCGTCAACTTCGATTTCCTCCAGCACTACCGCCCCACTGTCAACGTCGTCAAACGCCCCCACGCCAACGCCGGCGGTCGCGGCTACGCCCTCACAGGCCACCACGAAATCATGATCCCTTTATTAGCCGCAATTCTCGTCGAGGGGAACGAATGACAGACCAGCCCGCCTGGGGCTGGAAAGAAGTCGTCATCGCCATCAGCCTCATGATCCCCGCGATGCTCCTCGGCCCCGTCCTCGCCATCGGCGTCAGCTGGCTGATTCTCGGTCAAACCCCTACCCAAGTCCAAATCGCCATCCCCGGTCAATTCGCCGCCTACAGCCTCTGGCTCGCCGCCGTCTGGATCCTCCTTCGTTCCCCAACGGCCAGTTTCTGGCAAACAATCGGTTGGCGCTGGCCCGATAACGGCCCCTGGGTCTACCTCGCTCTCGGCCCCGGACTCGCCCTTGCCACCGGTTTAATCGCCAACCTCCTCCACGCCAAAAACATCCAGAACGGCCTGATGGAGCAACTCCTCGCCGACCCCGTCGCCTGCCGCCTTCTCGTCCTCTTCGGCGTCACCGGTGCCCCGCTCATCGAAGAACTTCTCTTCCGCGGCATCTTCCTACCGGTCGCCATCCGCGATCTCGGTATCGTCGCCGGACTCCTCGTCACATCCATTCCCTTCTCTCTCATGCACGGACCCATGTACGACTGGAGCTGGCAACACCTGTCCCTCCTCGTCCTCGTCGGCATCGCCTTTGGCCTGATTCGAATTCGCTCCAATTCAACCCTGGCTTCCACCATCACTCACGGCGCTTACAACCTCATGATGTTCGCCGGTCACTTTCTCAAACCACAATAGGAAAACATGCTCGAAACTATCGAATGGACTCCGCAAGGCGTCGTAATGCTTGACCAGACGCTCCTGCCCTCCCAAACCGTATTTGTCACCTGTACGGACTACCTCGAAGTCGCCAACGCGATCAAGACCATGATCATCCGAGGCGCGCCCGCCATCGGCGTCGCGGCGGCGATGGGAGTCGCCATCGGCGTCCAAAAATCCAACGACCCCGATGCCGATTTCAGCACCATTTGCGACACCCTCGCCGCCACCCGCCCAACTGCCGTAAATCTCTTCTGGGGCATCGAGCGCATGAGGCGTCTCTACAACGGACTGGCCGGCCAACCCATCGAAACCAAGCGGCAAAGGCTAATCGAAGAAGCCATCCGAGTACGGGAAGAAGACATCGCGATCTGCAAAGAAATCGGCCGCCACGGCGCCCCGCTCGTCCCCGATAACAAAACGGTGCTCACGCACTGCAACGCCGGCGCGCTCGCCACCGCCGGTTACGGCACCGCGCTCGGAGTCATCCGCGCTGCCTGGGAGTCGGGGAAGAAGATCGACGTCTTCGCCGATGAAACGCGCCCCTTCCTGCAAGGAGCCCGTCTCACGGCCTGGGAGCTAATGCAGGACGGCATTCCAACCACGCTCATCACCGACAACATGGCCGGCCATTTTCTCAAATCCGGCCGCATCGGCTGCGTCGTCGTCGGAGCCGACCGCATCGCCGCCAACGGGGACGTTGCCAACAAAATTGGTACTTATTCGGTGGCCGTGTTAGCCAAGGAAAACGGCGTCCCCTTCTACGTCGCCGCGCCCATCTCCACGCTGGATCTCACGCTGACCGATGGCTCCCAAATCCCCATCGAAGAGCGCGCCGCCATCGAAGTAACCAGCGTGTTCGGCGTGCCCGTCGCCCCTGAGGGCGTCAACGTCTGCAACCCCGCTTTCGACGTAACGCCCAATAGATACGTCACAGGGATCATCACCGAGAACGGCGTCGCCGTCGCGCCGTTCACCGAAACGCTCCGCGCGTTGGCCGGCAAAAGTTCGTAATATACGCGCTCACGCCCTTTATTCGCCGACCGCGTCAGCGACCGCCAGACCCTCGCCCTCCCGCCCGACGGCACTACCAACCGCAGGAATGCAACGTCACCCTTCACCCCGCCGTGAAGTGATACGCTAACGCTAACTGGAGGTCCACTACAATGGCCGACTGCCCGAGACGTAGATTCCTGAAAACCGCCCTGGCCGCGGGCGCGCTCGCCGGACTGAATCCGCTACGAGCCGCCAGCGGCGCAGCCACAGACTGGGTCACCCTCGGTAAATCCAAAGTCAAAGTCACCCGCCTCGCCTTCGGCACTGGAACCATGAGCGGCCGGACCCAGCGCGAACTGGGCCAGGAGCAGTTCACCAAGCTGGTGCGCCACGCCTACGACCGCGGTATCCGTTTCTTTGAAACCGCCGAAAGCTATGGCGAAATGCACAAAATGCTCGGGATTGCTCTCAATGGAATCCCCCGCGACACGTATCGTCTCATGACAAAGCTCACCACCCGCGAAGGCACAAACCCGCAGGAGAAAATCGACGAACTTCGCCGCCTCGCCCAGCCCGATTACTTCGACGTCGCTCTGCTTCACTACCAGCACTTCGCCACTTGGCCCACCGATTCGGTCCGCTGGCAGGACGGCATCCTGGAAGCCAAGGTCAAGCAAGCTGTGATCGGCCACGGCGCCTCTGTCCACGGCCTCCCCGCGCTCCGCCAAATGCCGGGCAACAAATGGCTCGAAGTCGCCATGATTCGCGTCAACCATAACGGGACGAAAATGGACGCCGAAGCTTACAACACCAATGGGCCCGGCAATATCCCGGAGGTGCTCAGCCACGTGAAGCAGGTTCAGAGCCAGGGAATGGGCGTTATCAGCATGAAACTGGTCGGCGAAGGAGCGTTCACCAATCGCGCCGACCGCCAGGCCGCCATGAAGTTCGCGTTCAAAAACGCGGGTGTCAACTGCGTCACTGTCGGCTACAAGAACACCGCCGAAATCGACGAAGCGATTGAGAATCTCAATTTGGCGTTGGCTTAGCGGCGATGGGTGTGGCTTATCCTTGCGCATCAAACTGGTGCATCATGGTGACATGAGAGTTGCCGAGCCAAAGACGGTTCGCCAAAGCGTGAGTCTGCCCGCTAAAGTAGCGTCTCAGGTCCGGACAATGGCGAAGTCCAGAAGGCTCAGTGCGACTCGTGTGCTGGTCGAGTTCTTCGAAAACGGCATTGAAGCCGACAAGCGGAAGCAGCAGGAATTTTTCGATCTTGCCGAGCGCTTCCGCAACGAGAGCAACCCCGATGCGGCCAGGCGTCTGGGTGACCAACTGGGCCGAATGGTCTTCGGCGGCTGATGCCCAAAATCGAGCGCTAGGAAAATTTTCCAGAGGGCGTCCGGCAGCACTTGATTGACCGGATGCGCGGTCGCGTGATCGATCGGGCTCGGCCCGCCTTTACCGAAGCGGCAGTAACGACAGCATCCTTCTCCGCGCCGTGGGATCGTCCACCTCATATTCACAGAGGCGAGCCTTCAATACGTCAACGCTTGATTGAAGCGTAAGCCTTGCATGTCCACTGGACGCTGCCAAGTCTACTTCTGCTTTCCAGAGAGATGTGCGGAGTTCGGCCTGCCTCATCGGTTCAATACTTCTGATTCGTGTTTGATAGTAATAGTGGCTGCGCACGAAAGCGAGTTTAACACTGCTTATTTTTCGTGTCCGTACGCCTATGGCCGTTAATAGGCACGGAAGCTACTGGGCCGCACATTAACCACATAGTCGCACGTGCCCGCCGCTTGTGCCATGCACGGCCTGCCGCCCCGAGTCACGATCCTGACAGGAACGGGAGCGGGTTAATGTGAGAAAAACTGCCCGGTTAACAGGCTGGGACTGTGAACCATTGAAAAAACCGCTTACGACAGCAGATAGTCGAGGTCCTCTTTGCGAAGCATGGCAGGGGTAGCATTATCCTCGCTCAAAATGGCGTCGGCGAGGTCGCGTTTGCCTTGCTGGAGTTCGAGGATGCGCTCCTCGATGGTGTTCTTAGCGACGATGCGGTGGGCGAAGACGGGGCGGGTTCCACCAGGGGTCGAGGAGATAGACGTAATCAGCCGCGGTGAGGTTGAGCCCGGTGCCGCCGGCTTTCAGGCTGAGAAGGAAGATGGGGCAATCGGGATCGGCCTGGAAGTGCTCGACGCGTTTTTGGCGGTCGTTGGTGGAGCCGTCGAGGTACTCGTATTTCAGATTCAGCACGTCGAGGCGGGGCTTGAGCAGCGCGAGAAGGCTGGTGAATTGGGGTGGCCTTTTCGTGGCACACGGCGTTCGCATCTCGAAGGGCGATTCCGGCTATGCCGAAATCGGGAAGTGCTTGTTGCGCAAAGTGCGGGGCGCGGCGCGAGGGCTAGTCGATTCGACGATGGTGATTTTGGGACGTGAGTTCGGCCGGACGCCATTGGCGGAGGGACGGAATGGGCGCGATCAGCCGTCAGCTACCTTCAGCATAGGCTAAGGAGTTTGGACTGCTGGGCACCGATCGTTCGAAGCGGGGTATTTTTGTCAGGGCCGGAAGATGCGGGCGACGCTATTTTGCTTCGGCGAGTTTCCAAAGCAGTTTCAAATCGTAGCGGCCCGCCCAGTCCGGTGGAGTACCGATACCGGTTTCGGGCGCTAAATGCAGAACCTGTTGCGTGATCGCGAGCCCTTGTTCCCGGTTACCGAGGCGCATTTCGGCAGCCGGCAGGACGAGAAGATTCTGCAGTTCCGGTACCCGGAAACCCAATTTGCGGCTGGCGGCGAGGCCCATCTCGGCGGACCGCTTTGCTTTTTCCCATTTCCCCGTTCGTAGCGCAAACTCGCCGGCGGCAATGGCGAGCGACGCACTGAGTACGTCCGGCATTCGTGGGTCCGTTCGTCTCCGCTCTTCGATCCAAATCAAGTGACTCGCCGCTTCCTGAGGAGACGCGCATACCTTCATCCGCCGCAACTGCATTTGGTAGGTCACTCCCATGGCGGCCAAATTATCCTTGTTCCGAATGTGGGCCGATTCCTGCAAGGCGGCCGAGCAGTGGCCTTGGGAGTAAAGCAGCATCGCCCTGGTCAGGTGAGCGTGTTCGGTGAGGAAGACACGATTCAGAATGTCGGGGTATCCGGCGATCTGCCGTTCGCCTTCCGCGATCCAATCTTCCGCTTTCTGAAAATGTCCAC
>SHUN01000214.1 GCA_009697495.1 Bryobacterales bacterium
GTGATGCCGAGGGCCTTTGTCAGCGCGCGATAGCGGTCCGGCAGGGCCGGCTTGTACATGATGGCGTTGTCCTTGGGCGGCCAGGGAATGCCCTGGGGACGGCGCGGATCAAAGAGGTGGATGTGAGTGTCGATGATTGGAATTGGGGTGGCGGCCGGGATGGCTGCGGCGGCGGCGAGGAATTCTCTGCGTTGCACTTCGGTATTCTATCGCTTCTGGAAGAGGACGCGGAATGCGTAGGCGGCGACTGGTGCTTAAACGTTTCGGGGATTCTAGCCGAAAACACTCCCTGACGCCGCGTGGCTCGGAAACGGTCGCGTTGATTCTGAAAGAGTTACTGAGCCGCGAGCGTCAGCGAGCCGGTGTGTTCCCGAAAACGTTTAAGCACCCGGCGGCGACGGCGATCTGGGACAGGGCCATGAGCGCGACGTGGCGAAGGCCGTATGGGCCGGGCGCCGATAGCGGGACGCAAATAAGACCGGCGTAGAAGGCAGGAGACTGGAGGCGCGCGGGCAGGCCGGCGCGGCGGGCGCCGACTGCAAGCTGGGATATTCTGAAATAGAGTCGACTTTACTTTGAGATGTATGCACGTTGTATGTGCTGTAGGCATAGATGGCGGCTGGCAGAGGAAACCGGTTCGGGTGGGATTTGGACAATACCCGCTGTCTTGGACTCAACGCTCCACGGATCGGCCATCGAGCCGCAACGAAACCGGTCATGATAATTTCCGCATGAAGAGATTATCCAAAGCCCGGCAATAAAAGCTATGCTCGAAAATAGGGGAGTTGGGAGGATACGCATGACCGACTACGGCGACTTGCTGAAAAATATTCCGCCAAAGACGTGGGTGGCGCTTTCGAAGGATGAGACCAGAGTGGTCGGACAGGGCGGCTCCTACGGGGAAGCGGTCAGCCAGGCCGGAAAGGCCGGCGAAGAGGATCCAATTCTCTTCAAGACCCCTGAATCTGATGGGCTTCAGCTCTTCTTCCTCTGAGCGCGAACTTGTTTCATTCGTACACCTCGGGTGATCTTCCGTTCGATTGTTGTTGGCGCGGACGCTGCGGAGGGCGTACGTGGCAGCCGCTCGTGGATGTGATCGTTCGAAATGGGTCCTATGAATCAAGGCGCATCCGGGCGCTTATAGACTCCGGGTCGGCTATCACGCTGTTCGACACCAGCATCTGCGAAAGCCTGGACATCAATTTAAAATCCTGCCAAACCGGAATGGTTGGAGGAATTGGCGGCGCCAAGGCCATCGAGGTTTACTATCACGATGTGCACCTGAAGATTTCGGGCCAGTCGATAAAGACGTTTGTCGGCTTCTCAAAGGACCTGCCCGTTTCCGCGCTCCTCGGCCGGCACGGATTCTTCGAACATTTCATCGTGACGTTTCACGCCGGCCGCGCGGGAGTGGTTCTCGAAAAGGCGTAGCGAACGGTACCCAATCGCAGCGCGGCGATCGCCTGACCTATGGTGCGGATGGCCGGACTTGAACCGGCACGCCCGTGAGGGCACTGGAACCTAAATCCAGGGCGTCTGCCAATTCCGCCACATCCGCACGCATCTCTAGTTTAACTCACTGCGGGATTTTAACTCACTGCGGCCGCCGTCGCCATTCCAATGGCGGTGCTTCGCCGCACAGTGCGGCGCCGGACATCCACCAAGCGCGGCGACGTCTGTCCGCAGGGACACGGTTCCGTGACCAGGCGACCGGCCAAACCGGTCTCCAGGCGCAACAGCGGCAAGCGCGGATTCGCTAGAAAACTGACGACAAGGCGGTCCTGCTCGCAGCTCTCGAAATAGGCCGCGTCCTCGCGCACATGCAGGCCGTGATGCATCTCGCATTCCCAGGCCAGCAACTCGCCGTCCAAGCCCAGGAACTGCTCGAAGACTGGAACCTGGTAGCGCCGCCAGAACCGGTCGCCATCCTCCGGCGTCAACGGCCCTTCCAAAATACCGGTGAAAGCGATTACGGCATTGCGAAGCGGCGGCGGCCCCTCGGCAACGGCGACGCGCAATGCGTCCAGCGGCGCGGCCAACGATTGCGGCGCGAATGCCGGTAATTCGGCGGCGTCGAAACCGGAAAAACATCGCACACGCCGAGTCTCGCCCACGGCCCGCGCCACTACCGCCGTTCGCGGTGCTTCTCCTATTGGGTAATGGAGCCGCTCCGGCGAGGGCTTGGCATTCGCCACCGCGTACCGTTCCGGATGGCAGAGGAACTCGAGAAGGTCGATTTTTGGAAACTGCTCGAAACGATCGGCGTCCCGGTCATAGTCTCGGGCATAGCGTGTTTTGGCGACCGCGGAGCGCAGCACGTGGCGAAGTTTGAACCGGCGCCGGTCCTCCGGCGGAAGGCTCCGGGCGCGAAGCCACGGCATTGGAAATGTGAGGGTCACAAGGTGGTAGTGGGTGCCGGAGCGGAGTTCTCTCACTGGCGGCGCGTTTTTTTCTTTTACACTGGAATCATGTGCAGACTAATCCGTAAAATTCTTGTCTTCACCGGCTTAGCAGGCATCACAGCCAGCGCTCAGAACATCGGCTACGGCGTTCGCGGGGGGGTGCCGCTCAGCGATTTTCTGAAGGCAGAATCGAAAACGGGGGCGTTGACAAACGTCGTCAGAGGCCGCGGCAATGTGATTCTGGGGCCGATGTTCGAGGTTCGGCTGCCGTTCGGACTCGGCATTGAGGCGAACGCGATCTACCGCCGTTGGAACGCCGATGGCGCTTTGAGCAGGGGTTCCGCCAACACGTGGGAGTTCCCCGTCTACGGAAAAGTGCGCATGCCCGGCATCGTGGTCCGCCCCTATTTGGGCGGCGGGCTCAATTTTCAAAAACTCGGCGACGTCACGCGGTTCCTGGGGGCGGGCGTCATCGCCGATAGCAGCCGCCGCGGGTTTCTGGGCGCGGGCGGAGTGGAAATTAAAGTTCCGTACGTGCGCATATCACCGGAGCTGCGTTTCACGCGCTGGGGCAACAGCGGCCCCTTGCGCACCACCAATCAGATTGATTTGCTCGTTGGGTTGAGTTTCTGAATACGCCAGTGCGCCTGGCCCTTTTTGGCGGGACTTTCGATCCCATTCACACCGCCCACCTCGCCGTCGCGCGGGAAGCCGCCGATCATTTTCAACTCGACCGTGTGCTGCTGATTCCCAACGCGATTCCGCCTCACAAAGAGCGGCGGGCTACAGCCGGTTACCGGCATCGCCTTGCCATGGTGGAACTCGCGGCGCAAACCGATCCGCGCTTCGCGGCGTCGCGGCTGGAAGAGGGGCAGACGAAGAGCTACTCGATACTTACGATCGAACGTGTTCGCGGTGAAATCGACCCGAAAGCAGAACTTTTCTTCCTTATCGGCGCCGACGCTTTCAGCGAAATCGAGACCTGGTTCCGTTGGCCCGACGTGCTCGAACGGGTCGAGTTTATCGTTCTCTCGCGGCCCGGGTACACGTTCGATATTCCCAAAGGTGCTCGAGTGCATCGGCTGGAAACGCTGAGCCTCGACGTATCCAGCACGGTCATCCGCCGCCGTCTGGCCGCGGGCGAAACGCCGCCGGAGCTGCCCCCGGCAGTGCTCGAATATATCCGAGCCAACGCACTCTATATATAGGCGATGACGTCGATCTCCACCAGCGAATCGCCAGGGATTCCGCCAGCTGCGGCGATCGTCGTCCGCACCGGCGGCTCCTCGCCGAACCGGCCCTTGAACGCCTCGTTCATTTCCTTATAATCTTTGAGATCATTCAGGTACACGTTGCACTTCAGCACCTTGTCCATGGACGATCCGGCGTTGAGCAACTCTTTTTCCACTTCATCCAGCACATGTTTCGTATGCGCTTTAATGTCGCCGGGGAAGTGTGCGCCCTTGCCGGCAATGAAGAGCAGATTGCCGTAGGAGACAGCGCCGTTAAACAGCGGCGTCTGCTTGGGTTTTGCGCCTTTGCGGTGCACTTTTTTCTGGGCGCCCGTCTGGGCCTGGGCGGCGCCGGCGGCCGCGGCCACGCCGGCAATGGAGGTAAACAACATGCGTCGATTTGTCATGAAGTCCTTTCGATACAATCAATCATATGCAACGTCGCGACTTTTTGACATTACCAGCCGCGACAACCGCCGCGCTCGCCGCCGCCAAGGCCGACGAACTTCCCAAATATCGCGTCCACTCCAGCTACGCGCCCGCCGCGCAGCCCGGTATGCCGGGTCCCTTCCCCGGCCGCGTCGTCAACGTGCACGCCGCCCGTTCCATCAACGTTACAAACGGCAAAGCCGACCCCACCGTCGTGGCCGAAATGATCAGGCAGGGCCTGCTCGCGCTCACCGGCGAGAAGAATTACCGCGATGCTTGGCGGCGGTTCATTGCGCCCAATGACGTCGTTGGCATTAAGCTCAACTGCTCCGGCGCGCCGAAAATCTGTTCTCACCCGGTCGTCGTCGCCGAAATCGCCAAACAGCTAATCGCCACCGGCGTCCCGGCGAAAAACATTACCTGTTATGAGCGATTTCAGGAGCAGGTGGATTCGGCCAAGTACCCGGATTATCTGCCCGCGGGCGTCAATATTTGGGCCGCCAGCGGCGTCCGCGATGGCATCAACGGCTATGATCCGCGCACGTATGTGGAAGTGGATTTTTTCGGCGAAGACGATACCCGCTCCAACATCGTGCGCCACGTCAGTGAGCGCTTCACCAAAATCATCAACGTCCCCAACATGAAGGACCACGGCGCGGCCGGCGTCACCGGCTGCCTGAAAAACATCGCCTACGGCAGCTTTCACAACGTGGCCCGCTCGCACCGCTTTGAGAAGACGAATACCTTTTCTTTTATCGGCACGCTGGCCGCCGTGGAGCCGCTCCGCTCGCGCACGGTTCTGCAAATCATGGACGGCCTGAAGGGCATCTGGCACGGCGGGCCGTTTCAATACGCGGACCGCTTCGGCTTCTATCCGGCGCGGATGCTATTTGGCACCGATCCGGTGGCCATCGACCGCCTGCTGATCGACATCATCGAAGAAAAGCGCAAGGCCGAAGGCGCGATCAGCGTTTTTAACCGCTCCATGGCTTACGGGAAAAAAGGCGACTTCCACAAGGATCCTAACGCCAATAATTTCATTCGCGAACCAGGGCATGTCGAGTTCGCGGGCGGCCTGGGCCTCGGCGTCTTCGACAAATCCAAAATCACGCTGAAGGAGATCCGCCTGTGACCGGGGTGCTGCTGCTGGCCGCCGCGCTGCCCGGCTTGTTTGTCGATGCCGATCCGTCGCCCGCGCTGCTCGGTGCGCAGTTAGATTGCGTCAACATCCCCGCCGCCCGCGCCGAAGCGTGGAAAGGCCAGTGCGCCACCGTCGTCGATCCGGCCGCGCTGACGAAACTTCCCTCCCCCGGTGTGCGCTATCGGATGAATGAAGCGCGCGCCTCCAGCGCGCCGTGGGTGGATTCCAACGGCGCCCGCTACGCTCGGGGCATTAAGGGAACAGCGCTGATCGCCGCCGGCGATGGCAATGCCGCCCTCGCCGCGGCGGAGGCCCACGCTTTCGGTGCGGGCGCGCTGATCACCGCCGGGCCGAAGGATTGGAAGGCTTTTGGCGAGATGCGCAAATTCCTGGCCGCGCTTCCGGGCGGCGATCTGCCAGCGCTCGCCAACATCGGCTTTCTGGACGATGGCTCGCCCGCGGCTGCCGAGAACATGATTTTGCTGTTGCGCCGCAATCTGTTGTTCCGCGTTGTCACCACTCCGGACGCCAGGCTCGACGTCAACGTGAAACCGAAATCCGGCGATCCCAACGCCGTTGCCTACGAAGTCCGCCAAAAGCTGACCGATTCCAAACGGCTGCTTCGTCTTTACGGCAGTGAAGTGGTGGTCGCCCGTCTCTCCGGCAATGCCACGCGCCGCC
>SHUN01000215.1 GCA_009697495.1 Bryobacterales bacterium
CCCCATTGTGAACGCGAGGGGCGGAGCGGGCATCCAATGCCATTTCGGCGATTTAGCGTTCAAATCGTTCCCGGCCGAAAATCACGCCATCCTGTTGAAAGGGCGGTATTTACAACTTTTTGTAAAGTACTTTACCGGACACTAGTGTTATGCACCCTATTGCGTGAACTTTCAAACACTCTTCGGGTCCGGATGCTTCCACGGCGCCCGATACGGCCGCGCCAACAACCGGTTGGCTTCCTCATCGCCAATCACGCGCTGTTTAGCGGAATCCCATTTCAGCGAACGGCCCAGCTTTTGCGACATGTTCGCGAGGATGCAGGAAGCGGTAGAAATGTGGCCCTGCTCAATATCGGCGACAGGCTTGGAACGAGTTTCAATAGCCGCCAGCAGATCGCGCATGTGACCGCGAATGGCGGGGGCGACGTGCTTTTCGAGTTCGGCTTCCGTCTTGTCCTCCGGGTACTCGTCGAGCTCGTACTTCACGTCCTTGTGCGCCGCGGCTTGGCCTTTGGCAATGGGCGTGAAGTCGTAACCCATGACGTCGGCTTTCAGCGTTCCTTTTTCTCCGTAGAAGGTCGCGCCCCAGGGGTATTTTGGATCGGGCGCCTGGCCCCAACTTCGGTGCGTCCAAACGACCTTCACATCGCCGAAATCGAAGGTCGCTTCCTGCGTGTCGGTGATGTTGGCTTTGCTGGCTTTATCGATGAGAATGCCGCCGGTTGACGACACGCTCAACGGCCAGCCGAGGCCCATCATCCAGCGCACCATATCCAGCATATGCACGCACATATCGCCAACTATGCCATTGCCGTACTCCATGAACGCGCGCCAGCGGCGCGGATGAACCAGCGGATTATAGGGGCGCATGGGCGCTGGGCCGGTCCACATTTCGTAGTCGAGATTCTCGGGCGGCGGGGCGTCGGGCGGGTTCTCGCTGGCGCGCATGTGGTAGTAGCAGTACGTTTCAACATACGCAATTTTGCCAAGCGCGCCGGAGTCGATGAAAAGTTTCTTGGCTTCGATCAAGTGCGGCGTGCTGCGGCGCTGCGTGCCGATTTGGACGACGCGTCCATACTTCCGCGCGGCGGCGACCATGGCCTGGCCTTCGACGATGTCGACGCTGATCGGTTTCTGCACGTACATGTCGCAGCCGGCTTTGGCGGCTTCAATCATCACCAGGGCGTGCCAGTGATCGGGCGTGGCGATGAGACAAATATCGAGATCTTTTTCACGCAGCATTTCGCGGTAGTCGCTATAGGTGCGGGGCTTTTTCTTTGAGGCCTGGCGTTGCGAAACAATCTCCGCCGCGGCGGCCAGCATTTTCTTGTCGACGTCGCAAAGCGAGACGACTTCGACCGGGGCGACCTGGATGAGCCGGAGGAGATCCGATTTGCCATACCAGCCCGTCCTGATGAGGCCGACACGCTTCGGTTTACCGCCCGCTTGGGCAAACAGGCTCGCGCCCGTGGAAGAGAGGAATAATCGGCGTTCCATTGACCGATAGTGTATGTCAGCGGCGGCCGAAGAGGGCCGGGAAAAGTTCCGTTAACGCAACGATTCGTCGAGCGCAACGCGGTAGCCGGTGACCAAGCGATTGGTTTCATTGGCCATGCCAGTGACGGCCATCATCTCGGCAAACATTTCGGGCGTCATGCCCTTGTTGGCCGCGGCAGCGGTGTGGGAAGCGATGCAGTACTCGCAACCGTTGGTGACGCTGACGGCGATATAGATGAGTTCCTTCGTGACGGGATCGAGGGCGCCCGGGGCCATGATTTCCTTGATGCTTTCCCAAGTGCGGCGCATCGTGGCGGGATCGTTGGCGAGCGATTTCCAGAAATTGTTGACCGTATCGACTTTGCGAACAGTCATTATGTCGTCGAAGACGGCGCGGGCCTCAGGAGAAGCGTCAGCGTACTCAATCGGTTTTGCGTAGGGCATTCAGGTTCCATTGTGTGATACCTTCGCCTACGTCGTGCTGAATAAAAAGACTCTTGAAAAATTCCGAGTGACGCCGGGCAAGAAGTTTCGCCTGAAAGATGTGGATCCCGGCTGGCGCGGGGACGGCGAATTGAAAGACTTTTCGGATGCCGAACTGAAGGCGTCAGCGGCGAAGGTGCTCGAAGAGAATCTGCAGGACCTCGCCGCGCAGCAGGCGAAACTGTACGCGCACGACCGGTGGTCCGTGCTGATTGTGCTGCAGGCGATGGACGCGGCGGGGAAGGACGGGATGGTGAAGCATGTCACGGCGGGCCTGAATCCGCAGGGTTGCGATGTGTATAGCTTCAAGACGCCGTCGGCGGAAGAACTCGATCATTCCTTTCTTTGGCGGATTATGCGGGTGAGTCCGGCGCGCGGGAAGATCACGATTTTCAACCGGTCGCACTATGAGGAAGTGCTGGTGGTGAAGGTGCATCCGGAATATTTGCAGAAGCAGAAACTGCCGGCGCCGCTGGTGACGAAGAAGATCTGGGAGGAGCGCTACGAGGACATCAACAACTTTGAGCGGCATCTGGCGCGGAACGGAACGCTCATCCTGAAGTTCTTCCTGCACGTTTCCAAAGAGGAACAGAAGAAACGATTCCTCGAGCGGCTGGAGGAGCCGGATAAGCATTGGAAATTTTCGTTGCAGGATTTGAAGGAGCGCGAGTTCTGGGGCGATTACATGCGCTCCTACGAAGAGGCGCTGACGGCTACGAGCACGAAATGGGCGCCATGGTATGTGATCCCAGCGGATAATAAAGCGTTGGCGCGGGTGCTGGTGTCCAACATCCTGACGAAGGCGATAGAGGACCTAAAGCTGGGGTATCCCTCGGTATCGAAGGAAGAAAAGGCGGGGTTGGCCGAAGCGCATAAAAGGCTCCGAGCCGAGTAGCGGATCAATCCGGGTGCGGTAGTTCCAGCAGGCAACGGAGCGTGTCACGGGCTATGAGCAGTTCTTCGTTGGTGGGGATGACCCAGACTTGCACAGGCGATTCCGGGAGGCTGATTTTGGCTTCCGTGCCGGTGGCGCCGTCGTTGGCAGCCGGGTCGATGCGGACGCCAAGGCCTTCCATAGCGGCGCAGATCTGGGCGCGGATAGCGGGAGCGTTTTCGCCTATTCCACCGGTGAACACAATAGCATGAGCACCGTTCAACGCGGCGAGGTAAGAGCCGATGTACTTCTTGACGCGGTAGCAAAACACGTCGATCGCCATGGCGGCGCGCGTGTCGCCCTTTCCGCGAAACTCGAGCAGAAGGCGCATATCGGCGGAAAGGCCGGAGAGGCCATAGAGGCCGCTCCGGCGCGTGAGCATGGCTTCCATTTCCGATGGGCCCTCGCCGGACATCGCCATCATGTGCAGGACCAGGGACGGGTCAATGTCGCCACAGCGCGTGCCCATCACGAGGCCTTCGAGAGGCGTGAAGCCCATGGAGGTATCGATGGAGCGACCGTGCTGAATCGCGCACATGGAGGAGCCGTTGCCGAGGTGACAACTGATGATGTTGAACTGGTCCTTCGGCTTGCCCTGGATCTGGGCGTAACGCCAGGCGATGTACCGGTGGGAGACGCCGTGGAAGCCGTAGCGGCGATAGTGATCCTGGGCGTAAAAGCTGTACGGGATGGCATACAGATAGGCCTCTTGCGGAAGGGTCTGGTGGAAGGCGGTGTCAAAGACGGCGACGTGACGGGCGTCGGGCAGCAGGGCGCGCGTCGTGCGGTATCCGCGAACGTTGTGGGGGTTGTGGAGAGGCGCCAGATCGTACAAATCTTCGATGCGTTCCACCACTTCTTCGGTGAATTCGATGGGTTCCTGGAAGGATTCGCCGCCGTGAACCACACGGTGACCAACCGCTTCAATGGGGCCAAAGGGGGCGAAGGCCTCGATGACGGACTTAAGGGCTTCGTCGATGTTGGCGACCGGGCGAGTCACCCGAGTGCGGCGTCCATCGGCGGTGATCGACACAATGGCATCGCGGGTTCCGATACGTTCCACAACGGCTTTGGCGAGAACGCGGTCCTGCGTCGCCGCTATCTGTTCAGGGCTGGTTTCGAAAACCTGACTCTTCAAAGAAGAGCTTCCGCAATTCAGGACAAGGATCTTCATGGCACAATTTCAGTTTACGATGCGATACTCTCTCTCCCTCCTTTTCGCCGTCATTGCGGCTGCGCAGCCGGCGGCCCAGGACTTGTTCACGGCCGGAGAAAGCGGCTACGTCACGTTTCGAATTCCCGGATTACTGGCCCACGGCAACACGGTGCTGGCCTATGCCGAGGCGCGGCGCGACGGATTTGGCGATTGGGCCGATATCGACATTGTGATGCGACGCTCCACCAACGGCGGGAAGACGTGGGAGCCGATGCGGGTTTTGATCGACTCGGCGAAGGACACGGTGAACAATCCGGTCATGATCGCGGGCCGAAAGGCCGGTGAAATTCATTTTCTGTACTGCGTCAACTACGCGAAGGCTTTTTATAAGCGCAGCAGCGACGGCGGCCGCACGTTTTCCGAGGCGCGCGAAATCACAGGAGCGTTTGAAACGTTGCGAGGTCAGTACGATTGGAACGTGATCGCCACCGGCCCTGGTCACGGCATCCGGCTTCGCAATGGCCGTCTGCTGGTGGCGGTGTGGCTTTCCACCGGGGGAAGAAAGCACCGGCCATCGCGCGTCAGCACGATTTACAGCGACGACCACGGCGCCACGTGGCTGGCCGGCGAACTGGTGCCCGACACGCTGCCCAATCCCAGCGAGACTTATGCCGTGCAGCGGCTGGACGGCAGCGTGCAACTCAACATTCGCAACGAATCGCCGGAGCACCGGCGCGCGATCAGCGTGAGCGCGAATGGAGCTACGGACTGGTCCGTCCCTCGGTTCCACGCGCAGTTGGTGGAGCCGGTCTGCATGGCTTCGCTGATTCGCCATCCGAAAGGCGGGCTGCTATTTTCCAATCCCGACAATTTGGAAGCAACCTATGTCGACGCGGCGAAAACGGTCAACCGGGACCGCAAGAATTTGACTGTGCAATGGTCCGGCGACGAGGGCGAGACATGGACGGCGAAGCGGGTGTTGGAACCCGGCCTGTCTGGCTATTCCGATCTGGCCGCGACCAAGGACGGAACCATTCTCTGCCTCTATGAACGCGGCGGTTTGGACAAGAACATTTTCCGGACCGGCCGCTTAACGGTGGCGCGATTCTCGCTCGATTGGGTCCGGGCGACAATGCGTTGAAGCGCTACTAATTCGGCGGGCCGCAGCCGCCGCGATTCGCCAGGCGCCAAACCGGCGAGGGTCAGATTCTCCATGGACCAGCGGATGAGCCGCAACGTGGGAAGCCCGGCGGCGGCGGTCATTTTCCTCACTTGGCGGTTGCGGCCTTCGGTGAGTGTGAGTTCCAGCCACGCCGTGGGAATGGAGGCGCGAACACGGATTGGCGGCACGCGATCGGGAACTTCCGGCGCGGGAATCACGCGCGCCTCCGCCGGCTTCGTCCACTCCCCTTGCACCAGGACGCCGGTGCGCAGCGCAGCCAGAGCGGCCTCGTCCGGAATGCCTTCGACTTGCACCCAATACGTACGCCGGTGCGCGAATTCGGGCTGTAGGAGTGAGAACTTCATGGGCCCGTCATCGGTGAGCAGCAGCAGCCCTTCGCTGTCGGCGTCCAGGCGTCCGGCGGCGTACACACCGGGAGTTTCGATGTAATCCGCCAATGTTGGCCGGGGCGGACCAGTACGATCCGTGAACTGAGTCAGAACCCCAAATGGTTTGTTAAAGAGAATGTATCGCACGAATACAGCGCAGCCGCCTTCCCTTATTAGGGTAAAGGATTATGCGTTCGGAATCGTTAGGATGTCTCCAGGATGAATCACGGTCTTCTCGTTCTGCAATTTT
>SHUN01000216.1 GCA_009697495.1 Bryobacterales bacterium
AACCACCATTCGCCGACACGACACGCGGGTCCGGGCCCTGCGTCATTCCGCGGTTGAACGAGAAGTTCAGGCTCCACGGGGCCTGCATGTGGTTGATCAGATTCTCACGCATTTCCGTTCCCACCTTCAGGCTGTGGCTGCCCAATACCTTGGAAAGTGTTCCAACAAACGTGTGCGATTGATTGGCCGACCGGAAGTTCCAGTGATGCAGCAACCCCGGCATCGTCATCTCTTCCACGCCGAACTCTGGAAATACCAGCAAATCCGCCCCTGTTTCGATGCTCGCCGGCAGGCCCAGCGACGTCGGCTTGAAGCCCTTGAACCAGCTCCCTCGATCCAGAATCGACCGCGCGAAGCCGTACCGCAGACTCAACAGCGTCGTCGGATTCAGCGTCCAGCTATAGTCCAATGCCACATTCTGCATCCGCTCGTAGTTCGAGTAGCACCCGCCGTCCGGGCATCCCGGCCCAGCCCACAGCTCCGGCTGCGAGTTCTCGTTCTGGAAGATCGAGTACCGGAAGAAGATGCGCTGATTCTCATTGAAGTTGTGGTCAACCTTCGTAGTCGCCCGGTTCACATTCGTCGGCGCCTTGCCCTGGAAGAAGAAGTTGTTCTGCCCGGTGTTTGCCTGCCCCGGCAGGTTCGGCCCCGGCCCGAAGAACTTCAACACGTTGGCCGACACCGGGTCAATCCGGTTCGCTGGTATCCTGTTGCCCGCAAACGGCGTTCGCAAGAACTGCCCCGGCCGCGAAGGATCCGCCGCAGTGGAGAATGGATCGTAGATATTCCGCAACGCCCCGCCTGCCGTCAGCGTTCTGGAAAAATCACCGCCCATCTGTTCGTTCGTCGGCAACGTAAAGAACCGTGTCGTTGCCGAGCGCTGCCGCCGTCCCTCATACACCGCGAACCAGAACGTCTTGTTCCGACCATCATAGACTTTCGGAATCACCAGCGGCCCGCCCGAACTCGCGCCGAACTCGTTGCGCTGGAACGTGGCCAATTTCTGCCCGCTCGAGTTTGCGAACCAGTTATTGGCGTCCATCTTGCTGTTTCGCACGAACTCAAACAGACTTCCGTGAAGCGTGTTCGTGCCGGACTTCGTGGCGATCGTCAAAACGCCGCCGCCGCTCCGGCCATACTCCGCGCTATAGGAGTTCGTCTGAATCCGGAACTCCTCCACGCCTTCCACCGAAGGCACCGCGCTATTGGCATTCATGTTCGTCGTGTTGGAATTCATCGTCACCGGCACGCCATCCATCAGAATCGCGTTCGACGAGTCGCGCCCGCCGTTCACCGTGAAGATGCCGATCGAATGAAATCCTTCATTCGCGCTGCCGTTCGCCGGCCGTTGCGGGAACACGCCCGCTGTCGCCCATGCCAGTGAATATATGTTCCGGCCATTCAACGGCAGGTCGATAATTCGCTTGTTCTCCACTACACCGCTCAGCGTGGCCGACGTGGTGTCCACCAACTGCGCCCCGCTGTTCACCGTCACGCTTTCCGTCACCGCGCCCACCTGCAGGGCAATGTTCAGTTCCGCCTTCTGCTGTGTCGCAATCGGAATTGATTCGACTAAATGGGCCCGAAACCCCGCCTTCTCCGCCCGCATCTTGTAACGTCCCGGCGGCAGCGGCGAAACCAGATAGAAGCCGCTTTCGTTCGATGTCGAACGAAAGTTCACGCTGCGGTCAATATCGGTCAACACCACAGCCGCCCCCGAAATCGCCGCCCCGGACGGATCTGTGACAAGACCCGATACCTGCCCGGCCACGGTCTGGGCCGAAACGTAGGGAGAGAAAAGCGTCAGCGCGACGGGCAGAGCGCATCGCGATTTGAAACCAGTTAGCATCTGCGGAACTCCTCAACAAAGCATCCAAAGTTGGACTTGGGATATCATATACCGGCCACAGCTTAATAGCAAGAGGCTCTTGCAAAATCCCGAAAATCGGACGGTTCGCTTTGTATTACAAAGGTCTTGTCGATGTCAAGGCAGCCTCTTATTCGCCATCTGGGAACGATGCTTGACTTTTGGCCCCGTTCGCTCGCGGTGGAAGCCAATATCCCGGCGATCAGACACGCCGCGACGACGCCTTGACTGGATCTCTCGTGTTTGTATCCGGCACTCACCCGGCGGGCTAAGTAATTAGACGTAGAATCTGATCGGCGGTAAGCGCGATGACGCCGAACATGAGATGGCACATCACCTTGGCGTTTCCGCGCACCCGTACCATTCGGGCTCCGAACTCGTCTTTCAACCGCGCGTTCACCCGTTCCACGGTCGTACGTTCCTGATAACGCACGTCTTCGGCGGTTTTGAGCCGCAACAGCCGGCGCCGTTTCCCCTCGGCCTGCAACTCCTCCTTCCTCGCCGTATCCCGGCGCGGGTTGGCATCGATAAGCGGGATGTGCCCCAGACGGCGGCTGTGCTCGTGGATCGCCTGTGCGTCGTAGGCCGAATCCATGACGTCATAGAGATTCGTAATCCGGCCCGCACTCAACGCCGCCAGCGGAATCGCCGCCTGGCTGTCATGCAGAGAAGCCGATGTGAGTATGCAACTGATCGGGATCTGTCCGTCGGCTACATCAAGATGAAGTTTGTAGCCCACCCAGGTTTCCTTGTACCCTTTGCTGTTCTTCTTGCTCCCGACGTTGCATTCTCGCGGCAAATCCGCAAGCAGTTCCTCCAGATTCATCCCCGCTTGCAGCTCCAGCCGTGTTGGTTCCGGCGCTGGCGGTGCCTCCCCTTTCCGTGGCCAGCCTTTTTTACCTTCCGGTTTGGCTGCTTCCGGCGCCACCGGCGGACGGACTGGCTTCTCCCGTGCTTCTATTTCGGTGGAATCCCGCGAAATATGGCCGATCAGCCGGTCTTTCTGCGTCTCCTCGATCAGCGCTTCATGCAGTCGTTGCGGAAGCTGGCTCTCGGCAAACTCGGCGAAAGCACGGGAAAATTGCGACTCGTGGGGGATCTCGCGCCGGCTCTCCCAACCGCAAATCCGCCGTAAACCCGCGTCGGCCTCCAACCGTTCCAACAACTGCCGCGTCGTACTCATGTTCCACACCGCCTTGGCCACAAACGCCCGCGCCATCGCTCGGCGATCTGTCGCCGGCCTGCCCACACCGCCTTGCCAACGCCCGACCATCGCCTCAATTCGTATCATGTTCAGCAACCCGACCAGTTGCCGGTGCTTCTCCGTTAGCGGTCCTGTCTCCTCCTCCAGCGCAGGGAACAAACTCCCTTGCATCATCCGCATGAATTGCGTCAATTGTTCGCAGAGGGTAAGCTTCATAGGGGGAGAATCCTTCCGGTTTGGGATTGCTGTGGAAAGTCTATTTTAAGCCGGAACTCCCCCCTTCTAGAACACAAAATGCCATTCTTGTTTTAATTCTGCAAGAGGCTCGCAATCCATTGTGGACTCAGGGTTTCCGTTTCGCGGCGCGTTGGCGGGGAGAAAGAGCGACAGGCGCTACATCTCCCGAACGGCGGCGGCGACGGGACGGGAGCCGACGGGGATCATGGTGAAGAGCGGGGCGGATTTGCCGCGGTTACGGACCACCGATTTGACGCGGATTACGCCCATGTCGCCCGAGGCCCGGTTAAGGACGAGGGCGTATTGGCCGTCGGGGGTGATGGTTAGAAACGACGGGTCCTTGCCGACGGCGACGACGCCCACCATCTTATGAGTGGTGATGTCGAGGATGGTTACGTTGCCGGCTTCGGGGTTGGCGACGAAGAGATAATCGATGTCGCTAGTGGAGACGGCAGCCATGGCGGCGGGACGGCGGCCGGCCAGGACTGTTTCGCCGACTTCGGCGAGATAGGGATACAAAACGACAACGGCGTCGAGGCCGTCGCCGGTCAGATACAGTTCGCCGCCGTCGGGTTTAGCGGTGACTCGTCTGGGCTCAATGGCCAGCGGCAGGTGAGCGATTGTCTGACCATCCGGGACGGTGACGAAGGAGGCCAGCCGGGCGGCGGCACCGGCCAGCATCAACTGCTTGCCGTCGCTGCGGAAGTGGGCGAGGCCGGTCTGGTAGGGCAGGAGGATGGGCGTGTGGCGGCCGGGTTGGCCGGTGGGGATGAGCAGGGCAGGCGCGTCCTTTCTGACGACGGCGGCCCAGGGTTCGCGATGAGCTAAAACGAACGACACCGCTTCAGCGGGGAAGGGCCAAGTGCCGGCGGGGGCGAGCGTTTCGGCGACGAACCTGGCCAGGCGGGTGGGAAAGAGAACCCAGAGATGGACGGAATCGGGACTGAGTTGAACGTCGATCGCGGGGCCGCCGAGGTTGAGCTTGCGTCGGAACTCCAGACGGGTGGGGTCAATTTCGTGGAGGAAGCCGGAGGCCAGTGCCCACACCGACGGCAGCGAGGGATGGCTGACTACTTTCGTGGGCTTGCCTTCGATGCGGATGTGGCGGGTGACGGCGAATGCGGTGAGGTTGACGGCGGCGATTGCGCCCCCTTCTTCATTGGCTACAAAGGCGTGCCCTTCGAACCCGACTCCCTTTTCCCGGGCGCAGGATAGGCCGGCTAGCGCGCCGGCGGCGATTCCAAACTGTCTACGTGTCAGCAACTTCTACCATCGTAGCGTGGCCCCATTCCTGCTGGCGCTCCTGTTAATCGGACCGCTGGAAGAGGCGCGGCGTCTAGTGGGGGGCTACGTCGAGCATGACAACAACGTCCGCCTGCACAGCGCAGCCGGCTACATCACGCCGAATGGCATGCCCGCCGGGCGTCAACAGGAGATCCAGGCCGCGCTCAGTGTGCGGAGCCACCTTGGCGGAATTGCGATAAAATCGCCGTATGAGCTTCAGTCTGCGATTAGTCATAATAGCCGCATTGGCCGCGTCCGCCGCGTTCGCCCAAACCGCCACAGGTACCCTGGATGGCCGCGTCACGGACGCTTCCGGTGCCATCATCGCCGATGCCAAGGTCGCCATCGTCTCGGCCCAAACGGGCCTGAAACAAGAAGTGAGGACCAACTCGACCGGTTTCTTCGTCCGCCCGTTTCTGGCACCCGGTCTCTATCAGGTGACGGTCGAAAAGGAAGGCTTCCGCCGCTACTCGGAAAGTAACGTCCGCATCAACGTCCAACAGACGGTTTCGCTCGAAATTCTGCTTCCCGTCGGCGACACGACGAGTACCATCGAGGTCAGCGCCAACAGCGCGCAACTGGCTACTTCCTCCTCCACCGTCTCCACCGTTATCGGCAACAAAGCCATCATGGACCTGCCGCTGAACGGTCGGAACCCGTTCGCGCTCGCGAGCCTTGTTCCGGGTGTAGTCCCCGGCGGCGGCTCGACGCCCTGGATCTCCGGCGGCCGCAACGCTTCCAGCGAAATCACGATCGACGGCACGTCCATCATCCTCCCGGAGAACAACGTCGGCATCAACACAATCGCCTATACTCCGCCGGTGGACTCCGTGCAGGAGTTTTCGATTGTCACGAACGCGTTGGCCGCCGAATATGGCCGCACCGGGGGCGGCACGATCAACGTCTCCACCCGCTCCGGCGGCAACCAATTCCACGGCAGCGGTTTTGAGTTCCTCCGTAACTCGAAGCTTGACGCCAACAACTTCTTTTCGAACCGCAACCGCATCCCCCTCAGCGCGTTTCAGCGCAACCAGTTTGGCGGCACCATCGGCGGCCCCGTAGTCATCCCCAAACTCTATAACGGCAAGAACAAGACGTTTTTCTTTCTCAGCGAGCAGTCCACCATCCAACGCAACGCCAGCCTGTTCACCGCCACCGTGCCGACTACCCAATGGCTCAACGGCGACTTCTCGACCCTCAAAAATGCGGGCGGGGCCGACATCTCTATCTTCGACCCGCTCACCGCCGCCAACGACGG
>SHUN01000217.1 GCA_009697495.1 Bryobacterales bacterium
CCCGTCCGCCGCAACTCCGAATCCACGAACGATTGCACGCCCAAACTCACCCGGTTAATTCCCGCCCTTCGCCACCCGTCAATCCGAGCCGAATCAAACGTCCCCGGTGCCGCCTCCATCGTCGCCTCCACCCAAGGCGCTCCGGGAATGGACCCCAACACTTTCGCCAAAACGGAATCATCCATCTGGCTCGGCGTCCCCCCGCCCAGATAAACCGTCTCGGGAAGGAACGGCCATTCCGCGGCCCCAATCTCCAACCCCAACCGCTCCGCGTAGGATACCTCCAACTCCTTCGGAAACACTCCCGAAGCGAAGTTGCAGTAGGTGCACTTCTGCGCGCAAAACGGCCAGGAAATGTAGACGCCAGGCATGAAACCCTAGAGCGAAACCTCTTCGCCCAATTCCGTGCTGATATGTTCCCCGATCAACCCGGCGAGCGTCTGGCCGCTCGCAGCCAACTCGAACGCCCCCGCCGCCTGATTCCAATCCAGCTTGAAACTCCGCGAATGCGCGGACACCCAAATCTGCCGCACCGGCGTGTTCGGGCTCACCACGAACTTCGCGGCGGAATCTTCAAATTCCACCGTCAACGCCCCGTTATTCATATCGGCGTCAAACTCATAGGATTCCCCCGCCCGGGTCAGCGACTTGAACAGCGACTCCAGCGCCCCATCGGCGGCCTGACGAAATACAGCTTCATCCATCATACTTCTGACGGTAACAGATAGCTGCGACCGGTGAATCTCCACTTTCATCTGATAGCCTGTACTAGACGGACATTGGTTCGAAAAATTTGGATGGAACAATACTGTATACGCCACACGGAACTCCCGGGAGCCTCCCGCCTGTTTGGCGATTTGCTATATCAATTCGATCGCGTCGAGCGCTTCTACCCCCACGCGCCCTACGATCCCGATTCCTTAGCCCGCGCCGCTAAGCAAATCGTTTATCCCGCCGAACGCCGCGCCGCTCTCGTCGACGCCCTCCGCCAGTCCAACCCGAATAACCCGTCCGTCGAGAAACTAGCTCTCCCCGATACGGTCGCCGTCGTCACCGGTCAGCAAGTTGGACTATTCGGCGGGCCGCTTTACACAGTCTTCAAAGCCCTCGCCGCGATTAAACTTGCCAGGACGCTTTCGGATCGCGGCATCTGCGCCGTCCCTGTTTTCTGGTTCGCCACCGAAGACCACGACCTCCTGGAAATCAACCAGGCGTGGGCCTATGACGCCGCCCATCACCCCGTACAGTTCACTACCGCTTCCGTGAATCCTCCCAACGGCCCCGTCGGCACCATCCCTCTCCGCGGCATTCCTCTCGATCAACTGCGCCAGACGCTGGCCGCCATGCCATTCGCCGCCGAAACCCTCGCCCTCGTCGAGTCCGCCTACAAAGACGGCGAGACGTTTGGCAGCGCTTTTCGCCAGCTCGTCGAACAGCTCCTGCAACCGTATGGCATGATCTATCTCGACCCGCTCGATCCCGCCATCCGCGCCATTGCCGCTCCGTTCCTCAGCCGCGCCCTCAGCATGTCGAAGGACCTTGTCCCCGCCGTCCAGGATCGGACTCGCGAACTCGAAGCCGCCGGCTACCACGGCCAGGTTCACCTTGAGTCGAACGCTTCTCTATTCTTCACCCTCGAAGGCGGCAAACGAACCGTCCTCAAGCGCAATGGCGACAAATTCAAGGACTATTCCCTCGAAGCGCTCCAAGCCAAGCCCGAACTCCTTTCCCCCAACGCCATCCTTCGCCCCGTGATGCAGGATTTCCTGCTACCGACCGTGGCCTATCTGGGAGGCCCCGCCGAGCTCGCCTACTTTGCTCAGAGCGAGCCGCTGTATGCCGCCCTCCTCGGTCGCATGCCCGTCGTCGCGCACCGCGCGTCATTCACGCTCTTCGACCGCCGCGCCGGCAAGCTCACCAAGCGGTACGAACTCGGCCTCAAGGATATCGCCGTCCCTGACGTTGAACTCCGCGAAAAAATGGCCCGCCATCTGGTTCCCGAAGGCGTGACGAGCCAGTTCGGAACTTCACTCGCCGCCGTCAACGCCGAACTCGACAAACTCGCCGCTTCCATTCACGGCTTCGACCCCGGTCTGGAAAAGGCCTTCGAAAAAAGCCGTTCCAAAGTCAATTACCAGATCGGCAAAATGGAGCGCAAAACCGCCCGCGAAGCGCTTCGCCGCGACACCCGCGCTGGTGCCGATGCCCAGTATCTCCACGACCTCGTCTATCCCCATCGCCATCTGCAGGAACGCATGTACAGCATCCTCCCGTTCCTCGCCACGCACGGCATGGACCTCATCAGCCGCATCTACGAATGCGTCGAGCCCGCCTGCCCAGACCACCAGATTCTGACCGTCGACTAACAAAACATGCGCCCCAACGCCGTTAAACAAGCACTCCGAGAAGGCAAGACCGTTTTAGGAACCTCCTACGGCCAGCTACGCGATCCCGAAATCGCCCGCATCTTAAAGGCGGCCGGTTTCGACTATGCCTACCTCGACGGCGAGCACGGCGGCTTCGGCATCGAGACCATTCAGAACGTGTGCCGCACCGCCGGCCTCTGCGGGCTGACCGTCTTCACGCGTGTCGCCGATATGGAGTACGAACTCATCGCCCGCGCCCTCGATTGCGGCTCCGACGGCATTATTTTCCCAAGAGTCGAATCCCCCGAACTCCTCGAAAAAGCGGTGAGCTGGTGCAAATTCCCGCCGGTTGGCATCCGAGGATTCGGCCTGACGGTGATGCAGTCCGACTACGAGCCCGTGACGATTCCGCAGATGATCGCCCACCGCAATGAGAACGGCATGGTGATCCTGCAAATCGAGACGGTGAAGGCGATGGAAGCACGGGATGAACTCTTAAGCGTGCCAGGCGTCGACGTAGTGATGGTAGGCCCGGTGGACCTGTCGATCTCCCTCGGAATTCCCGGCGAATTCGAGCACCGCAAGTTCATCGAAGCCATCGACCAGATCCGCGATACGTGTGTGGCGAAGGGGATCGTCCCCGGCATTCAATGTAGAGGCGTGGCGTTGAGCAAATTCTGCCGCGACCGCGGCTTTCGTTTCCTGGGCACGTCTAACGAGTGGAACCTCCTCCTCGAAAAAGCCCGTGAAACCGTGGCGGCGTTGCGGTAGGCCCCGTGCTTCAATATCCGAGTAGAGGCGCCAATTTTGCCCGCAACTCGTCGACCGTATTCTCGGGACATGTGCCGATCCAGACAGCTCGCCGAACTCTCCAGTCAAGGCTCTTCAGATGATCGGTGAGGATCACTCCTGTTCTGCCCATACCGTCGGGAACCGCAACTTCAAACGGATATCCCTTCGCCTGATTGGTGACAGGACATACCAACGCCAAGCCCGTCTTGGCGTTATATCCGAGCGGGCTGACAACAAGCGCCGGCCTTCTGCCGACTTGCTCCCTTCCCGCCTGTGGGTCGAAGGTGAGCCAAACCAGATCACCCGCGTCCGGGACGAAGCCGGGAATCACCAGATCTCCCTGCCCTCGGGTTTGCCCCAGTCCGTCTCACTGTGGCAGTTCTCCGCCGTTATTCGCCCAACGAGATCGGCCAACTCGAATTTCCGATGCCGGGGCCGCAACACGATGGAGCCGTCCGGCTGGACCGTCAGTGCAAAACGGTCCCCCTCCGAAATCTTTCCTTCCGTCACAATCCCCCGTGGGATTTTTACTTCTAGGCCATATCCCCATTTCGATACCATTATCTCGTTGCTCATATAGCTCCACTTTGAATATACATCCTTACGCCATCCCCGGAACGGCGATACTCGAAGGTAGGCACCATGCTCACCCAACGCCCCGCCTGGAAGGCCCTCCAATCCCACTACGCCGCCGTGCGTAGCCTCCATCTCCGCGATCTCTTCGCCAACGACCCCGCCCGCGGCACCCGCCTCACCGCCCAGGCAGCCGGCCTCTTCCTCGACTTCTCCAAAAACCGCATTACCGATGAAACCCTGCAACTCCTCGTCCAACTCGCCGAAGAGTCCGGCCTCCGCGCCCGCATCGAGGCCATGTTCACCGGCGAAAGAATCAACGTCACCGAGAACCGCGCCGTCCTCCACACCGCCCTCCGCGCCCGTGCAAACTCCGTCGTAACCGTCGACGGCCACAACATCGTCCCCGGCGTCCACGAAGTCCTGGATAAAATGGCCGCTTTCTGCGACAAAGTCCGCGCAGGCCAATGGCTCGGCCATACCGGCAAGCCCATCAAAAACATTGTCAACATCGGCATCGGCGGCTCCGACCTCGGCCCCGTCATGGCCTACGAAGCCCTCAAACACTACAGCGCCCGCAACCTCACATTCCGATTCGTCTCCAACATCGACGGCACTGACTTCACCGAAGCCGTCATCGATCTTGACCCTTCCGAAACCCTCTGCATCGTCTCCTCCAAAACCTTCACGACCATCGAGACGATGACCAACGCCCTCTCCGCCCGCAACTGGCTCAACGCCCCCGAAAGCGCCGTCGCCAAGCACTTCGTGGCCGTCTCCACCAACGCCGCCGAGGTCTCCAAATTCGGCATCGACACCGCCAACATGTTCGGCTTCTGGGACTGGGTCGGCGGCCGTTATTCGATGGATTCCGCCATCGGCCTGTCCACGATGTTAGCCATCGGCCCCGATAACTTCCGCGCCATGCTCAGCGGTTTCCACGAAATGGACGAGCACTACCGCACCGCGCCCTTCGAGCAAAACCTGCCTGCCATCATGGGCCTCCTCGGCATCTGGTACTGCAACTTCTTCGGTGCCGCTACGGTCGCCGTCCTGCCCTACGAGCAGTATCTGAAGCGCTTCCCCGCCTACCTCCAGCAACTCACCATGGAGAGCAACGGCAAGTACATCACCATCGACGGCGAGAAGGTGAATTACGATACCGGCGTCGTCTACTGGGGCGAACCCGGCACTAATGGTCAGCACTCGTTCTACCAGATGATCCACCAGGGCACCCGGCTCATCCCCTGCGATTTCCTGGCCTTCGGTCAATCCCTAAACCCGCTAGGCCGCCACCACGATATCCTGATCGCCAACGTCCTGGCGCAAGCCGAAGCGCTGGCATTCGGCAAGCCCGATTCGCCCGAACCCCACCGCGTCTTCGAAGGCAACCGCCCGTCGAATATGCTCTTCGCCGAAAAGCTCGACCCCGCCATGCTAGGCAAGCTGGTGGCGCTCTACGAGCACGCCGTCTTTACGCAGGGCATCCTGTGGAACATCGATTCCTTCGACCAATGGGGCGTCGAACTCGGCAAGGTCCTCGCCAACAGGATGATCCCCGAACTTGAAAGCCCCGAGGAACCGGAACTGAACCACGACAGCTCTACCAACAACCTCATTCGCCGGTACCGGGCCGCCAGACGTTATGCTTGACGTAAGACTTCGCCGCCGGTAAACGCGTCCGGGCGTTCGCCGGATTTGAGCGCCCTGCTCAACGCAAGCTCGACCGCCTGGAAGCAGCCGCATCGCACTAAGACCATGCAGCTTTGCCTGGCAATCGTTTTAAGGCGTTGCAGGGCGACCAGTTTGGCATCCGGATCAACTGTCGTTCTCGGAAACCTCATCTTAACGTCTGATCGGCCCGGATTCACAGCCTTTGGGGCTCCTTGAGGGAGAGCCTTTGGACTTCACTCGCCCCGCCTCGTCGGCTGACAATGCCTCTTTCCGCGATGCCAATAGGCTCACGGGCACGGCCTCGGTGACGGTCAATCCTTCGTAAGGCAGAGTGCGGCGACGAAAAATCCCGATTCGGTCAGTTGTTTACTGGTCTGGACGACGTGTTGAATTTCACCGGCGAAAGTCTCCAACTAGTTAGCTATTCAAACCTTCTTGAAGACCC
>SHUN01000218.1 GCA_009697495.1 Bryobacterales bacterium
CGCGGGACCGGAAGACCCCGGCGGCCACTCGGCGGTTGACTCGACTGGCCCGCCTGATCGCCGCGCAGCCGTTCGAGCCGATTCCCCGGCCGCCTCAAGCTGAGTGATGCTTATGGCCGCCGATTACTCAATGCCGAAGAAACTCCTGAGCCCGGACGCGAAGTCCCTTGTCTTTCGATCACGGAAGCTGACGATCACGGCCCAGCATCGCAGGAAATATGCGCTACATCAAGCGTAGTTCGAGGGCTTCCCGGAACTGGCGGGCGCGGTAATTAAAGCGTTGGCAGGGTGGCCGGAAGGCAGCAAGTCGGGCGGGCGCGGATGCCCCTTCGTGGGTTAAGCTGAAAGCGGACGTGATTATGCCCAGAAAATTCATCGAGCTCCGGGAGGAAGACTTCTATTTGATTGGAAGCCGCGTGCCTATTGACGCCGTAGTCTACCAATACCGCAACGGCGAAGATCCCGAAACCATTCAGTCCAATTATCCGACACTGACGTTGGAGCAGGTCGAGGGTGCGATCAGCTTCTACTTGAACCACAAAGATGAAGTGGACCAAGTGATTGCGAGACGCAGGCGCGAGGAAGAAGCGTGGGTTGCGGCAAATCCGACGCCCCCCGATATTGTGGAGAAGTTTGAGCGGATGCGACGGCAGATGTTGGCGCGGCGCGGCTGACGAATGATTCGATTTCTTGCGGATGCCAACTTCAACTTTTCGATCGTAAAGGGATGCAGGCATCGCGAGCCGGCGATGGACTTTCTTTCCGCGAATGAGGCAGGACTGGACGGCATTCCCGACCCTGACGTGTTGGCAATCGCGTCAGACGAGAATCGAATTCTTGTCACTCACGGTATTAAGACCATGCCCCAGCATTTTGGCGACTTTCTGATGACGGTCCGATCCTGTCCCGGCGTATTTTTGGTGAGCCAAGACGAAGCGATTGCGGTCGTTGTAGATGAGCTGGTGCTGATTTGGGCAGCATCCGACGCGCAAGAGTGGGAAAACCGAATCGTAAAGCTTCCGCGCCTGTAACGCGGATGGCGGCGGTGTAGACTGTCGGGATGAAACTTCTTGCCTTGACCGCGGCGTGCTGCGTGTTCGCCGGAGAACGGGACGCGGCAATCGCAGCGAAAATGCGGGAGATGATCGAGCAGAATGAAGTGCCGGGCGCGGTTACTGTGGTTGCGACTCGCGATGGCGTATCGCATTTGGGTGTGATCGGGCACGGCGACGCCGCCAAAGCGCAGCCGCTGCGGAAGGATTCGATCTTCTGGATTGCTTCGATGACGAAGCCGGTGACTGCGGTGGCGGTGCTGATGATGCAGGACGAGGGGAGGCTGTCGATTGACGATCCCTTGTCGAAATACATTCCGGAGTTTGGCGCGAACGGCGTGACGCTGCGGCATATGTTGACGCATACGTCGGGGATGGGCGAATCGACAACGGAGGAGTGGGCGACGGCGAGAAAGCTGGCGGACATGGCGCCGATCTATGCGAAGAAGCCCTTGGGATTTGCGCCGGGAAGCCAGTGGCGGTATTGCCAATCGGGGATCAACATGTTGGGGCGCGTCGTGGAAATTGTGTCGGGCATGCCGATTGATCAGTTTTTCGCGGCGCGGATTTTCAAGCCATTGGGGATGAAGGGCACGACGTTTTATTTGGCGGCGCGCAGGGATGGGGAGAAGTTGGTGGACGCGCCGAATGGCGGGTTGTTTTCGACGGGGCCCGATTACGCGCGGTTCGCGCGAATGTTGCTGCGTCGCGGTGAATTGGAGGGGAAGCGCTTTTTGACCGCGGCGGCGTTCGCGTTGATCACGTCGATTCAAACCGGTTCCTTGCAGGCGGGCTTTAGACCGGGGCATGGCGGAGCGTACGGGACGCAGAGCGGCGCGGCGCTGATCCTGATGGTGCGGCGGATCAACTTCCGGAACTCCGACGATTCGCCCGTGCGGATGGCATTTCAGACGGCGGCGAGGAAACAATGGCGAGCTTAAAACAGATCGGCCACGCGTTCAAAGAACGCATATTGAAGCGCTACTTTGTCCGCTGGCACATGAGCGCGATTCTGTTAGCCACAGTGGCTTCGGGATTGCTGCTGGACAAGACGTTTTTGCATTTCGGCTTTGGCGACATGGGATGGCGTTATGCGCTGTCGGTGTTGGGCGCGTATGGGTTCTTCTTTGCGCTGGTGCGAATGTGGGTTTGGTACGCGGCGGGGGTGGCGGTGCAGTTGAGTTTGCCGCGGAACATGGACCGTGGGGCGGATGGAATTGATTTGATTCCGGGAGGCGGGCGTACGGGGGATATTGGCTTCTCGGGATTTCGCGGCGGCGATGCCGGCGGGGGCGGCGCGTCGGATTTGTTCGACGCGCCCGCGATTTCATCGTCTGGCGGCGGCGGCGGTGGTTTTGATATCGGCATCGATCTGGACGACGGAATTTGGGTCTTGGTGGTGCTGGCGATTCTGGTAGCGATTATCTGCGGTGCCGGCGGGTATCTGATCTGGATGGCACCGGAGATTTTGCCCGAGGTGGCTTTGGAATGCGCGGTCGGCGCGGGGCTGGTGCGGCAGTTGAAAGAGCCGACGGCGGGATGGGCCGGCCGGTTGTTGTGGAAGACGTGGATTCCACTCGCGCTTGTACTGGCGGCGGCGTACTTTGCGGGTATGTTTATCCAAAGCACGTGTCCCGGCGCCACGCACGCGCGGGCGGCGCTGCACTGCGCTGTGAACCAGTAGGCCACTGTGATAGATTAAGGCGCAGGACCCCATGCGAATATTCCCGCTTCTCATCGCCGTAATTGGATTGATCGCGGCTCCGGCGCCTCCCCTGCCCGCCGGCGGCGCGGTGCGGGTGGAGATTTTTGAAGACATCGCGGCGGGGAAGGAATTCGATCTGACGGGTTTGACGGCGGTGGACCGCTATACCGAACCGGCATTCGCGTTTGTCCACACGCCGGCCAAGTTCGCGGCGAATGCCATACCGCTGGACCGTTCCACGCCCTATTACTTGCGCGCTTCCTACAAGCGCGATTTCGCGGCGGGCACGCATCAATTTCGTTTGCGGGCGCGGGGCGCGGCGCGGTTGTTAGTGGATGGGAAATTAGTAGCGACTACGAAGGCGCAGAAGGCGAATACGTCGAGCGACGATCCGGTACCGTCGGCCATTGAACGCGCCAACTCGCCGCTGCGGCCCGTTATTTATCCGCATCAGGACGCGGTGGTGCAATTGGATTTGACAGCGGGAGAACACGCCATTGAACTGATCGCGGCGGTGGGCGGGAAGGGGCTGTATCCGTCGACGGGCGAATTGGCTGTGGGCGTTTCTCGAAACGGGGACGTGGACCACTTACTGGGTCCGGATGGTTCGCCGTTATTGACGGACGCGGCGTGGGCGGATTATGTGGCGTCGTCGTTTGCCCGTCATTACGATTCCGACACGACGCGACGGCGTGCGGTGAGCCGGGAAGTAACGGCGGCCTGGGCGGAGCGGCACAAGGCGCTGCGAGCGAAGATGGGCGCGTTGCCGGCGGGTCTTTCGGTGGATGGATTTATCGACGCGAAACTAAGCGAGGCCGGCGTGAAGCCAACGGCGGCGTTGACTGATTTGGAATTCTTGCGGCGCGTGACGTTGGACGCGACGGGCCTGATTCCGGCCCCCGTCCAAGTGCGGGCATTCTTAAAAGACGACGCGGCGACGCGGCGGGGAAAGGCGATTGACAGGCTGGTGAACGATCCGTCGTGGGCCGACCATTGGGTGGGTTACTGGCAGGACGTACTGGCGGAGAATCCGGGAATTTTGAAACCCGATTTGAACAACACCGGGCCGTTCCGGTGGTGGATGCACCAATCGTTTTCGGACAACATTTCCTTCGACCGCTTTGTCGCGGATCTGGTGCAGATGGAGGGATCGGCATCGCTGGGCGGCCCGGCGTCCTTCGCGTTGGCGACGTTGAACGATGCGCCGATGGCGGCGAAGGCCGACATACTCGGACAAGCGTTTTTGGGCCAGAAAATGAGCTGCGCGCGCTGTCATGACGCGCCGTTTCATCCATTCAAACAAAAGGATCTGTTCGCGATGGCGGCGATGCTCAACGGCAAGCCCGTGAAACTTCCGGTGACGAGCACGGTGCCGCAGGGAGAAGGCGGGCGGAAGCCGGCGGTGCATTCGGCGTTGAAACCCGGCGAGATGATCGCGCCGGAATGGCCGTTCGCGAAACTCGTGGCTCACGCGGAAGGTGCCGAGCTGCCGGCGGCTGGGAGTGTGGCCACGCGGCGGGAGCTTGCTTCGTATATCATTTCGCCGGAGAACGAGCGGTTTGCGCAAGTGGTGGCGAACCGGGTTTGGAAGCGGTATATGGGCGTCGGGATTGTGGAACCGGCCGACGACTGGTCGCGCGGGCGGGCGTCGCATCCGGAGTTGCTGTCGTATCTGGCGAAGGAGTTTATGGCGTCGGGTTACGACATGAAGCACCTGGCGAAATTGATATTGCAGTCGCGGGCGTATCAGCGGAAGGCGGCCGGTTTGCCGGCGGATCAATTGAGTTCTTCGAAGCGATTTTTCGCGGGGCCGGCGCATCGGAATTTGACGGCGGAGCAGTTGGTTGATTCGTTGCATTTCGCTGCCGGGAAGACGTTTGATTGTGAAGAGATGAATTTGAATCCGGCGGGGGACCGGACGGCCAAGCAGTTTTTGAATTTGGGGAATCCGGCGCGGGGCTGGCAGATGACGGCGTTGTCGAATGAGAGGGACCGGCCGGCGTTGGCGCTGCCGATTGCGCAGTCGATTGTGGATGTGATGACGACGTTTGGGTGGCGGCAGTCGCGGCAGAGTCCGGCGACGGACCGGGATGACGCGGCGTCGGCGATGCAGACGCTGATATTGGCCAATGGCGTGTTGGGGACTCGAATGGCGCGGCTGTCCGATGATTCGGCTTTTACCGCAATGGCGCTTGGCGAGTTGCCCGCGGCGGAGTTGGTGGTTGAGACATTTATACGGGTCTTGTCGCGGCCTCCGGAGGCAAGGGAACGGGCGTCATTCACGCGGCTGCTGGAACCGGTGTATGGGGACCGCGTGGTGGCGGGCGCAAAGGCGCGGGCGACGAAGCGCGAGAGCGATGGGCGCGTGTCGTGGTCGAACCATTTGAGCGCGGAAGCGAGCCTGATCCGGATGGACGAAGAGCGAAAGCTGCGGTACGGCGATCAGCCGACGGCGCGGCTGACCAAGGCGTTCCGGGAGCGTTACGAAGATATGCTGTGGGCGTTGATGAACTCGCCGGAATTTGCGATGGCGCCATGAGCATCAACCGTCGAACGTTTATGCAATCGAGCGCGGCTGCGATGGCCGCGACAACGCTGCCGAAGGGCAAGGCGGATGCGTGTATTTTCCTGTGGCTGGGCGGCGGCGCGGCGCAGACGGACACTTTCGATCCAAAACGCCGGGGCGATGGGAAAAAAGTGGCGGGGTCCGCTTATGACTCGATCGACACGGCCATTCGCGGTGTAAAGCTGAGCGAGCATATGCCGAAGACCGCGCCGCTGCTGGACCGTTGCGTTGTCATGCGGTCCATCACACATTCCATCGTCAGTGAGCACGCGGCGGCGGCAAATCTGGTTCATACCGGGCGAACGCCGAGCGGGACTTTGCAATATCCGTCGATTGGTTCGGTGGTCGCGCATCAACTGGCCGCGAAGACGGAAGAAGTGCCAAGTTACGTCGTGATGGGGTACCCGAATATTACCCGGGATCCGGGGTTTCTCGGGGCTAAGTACGGGTATGTCTATTTGACGCAAGTGGATATCGGTCCGAATGGATTAGTGCGGTCGCCGGACGTGG
>SHUN01000219.1 GCA_009697495.1 Bryobacterales bacterium
ACGTCGGTTTCCGCCTCGACGGCGCGCGCGATGACCTGGCGGGCGCGGGCGGCGACCTGTTCAAGAGATTCGCCGTTGGGGATTGGCGAGAGCCAGATCGACCAGTCCGGATTTTCCTTGCGGATTTCAAGAGTGGTGCGGCCTTCGTAAATGCCGTAGTCCCATTCGCGCAGGTCGTCGTCGACAACGGCGTCAGAGGCGTAGCCGGCCAGACGGCAGGGTTCGCGGGCGCGAATAAGGGGGCTGGTCCTGACGGAGAGTTCTTTGCCCCTCAGGAATCGGCCTAGGCCCTGGGCTTGCGCCTGGCCCTCCGCGGTTAACGGGATGTCCGTCCGGCCGGTGTGCTGGCCGGAGCGGGACCATTCGGTTTCACCGTGACGGACGAGGAAGATTTGCTGCGCCATGACCCCTATTGTTTCACTGGGCGGGCCGGTGCGGCGATGCGGGTGCCTGGAACTGGGCTTGACGCTGCATTCGGCGGTTCAACCGTGCAACGCCGTTCGCCGGGATCGCCATTTTGGATGTGACCGGGGCAAAGTGAACTGCGCTACGCTCGGAAGCATCATGCTTCGCCGTGCTTTTCTGGCGAGTGCGCCGTTGGCGGCGCAGTTGCAGCCCTTCCGGTTTGAACCGGCGGAGCCCTTCCCAGGTTCGCCGATTCTGTTCTCGGCGGCTGAAGGGCCGTTGGCGGGCACGTGGATGAACCGGCCCTTGTTGTTTGAACGGGACGAGGGTTTGAAGCGCTGGCTGGCGTTGGCGGCGGTTAGTTTAGATGCCGAGCCGGGGCCGCATGATTTGCTGCTCGGGAATGGGCAAAAGCATGCCGTTCGTGTAGCCGCGCATGCCTATCGGACAGGCCGTTTGACGGTTCCGCCGAAGTTCGTGTCGCCGCCGAAGGCCGTTTTGAAGCGGATTGCGGAAGAGCGCGAGATCAAGAAAGCGGCCTTCGCGGAGCGGACCAGGCGGGTTTGGGCGGGGCCATTCGCGCCGCCACTGGACACGCGGCAAACGGCCGCGTTCGGCACGTGGCGGACTTACAATGGCAAGACGCAGAGCATCCACCACGGGCTGGATTTCCGCGCGGCGGCGGGTACGCCGATCCATGCCTCAAACCACGGGCGTATGCTGATTTCGCAGGACATGTACTACGAGGGAGGCTTCGTTGTACTGGACCATGGCGAAGGGTTGTTCACGCTGTACATGCACCTGTCGGCATTCGGGGTGAAGCACGGGGACTTGGTGAAGAAGGGTGAGGAGATCGCCGAGAGCGGGGGTTCGGGGCGCGTGACGGGGCCGCATCTGCACTTCGGGGTGCAGTGGCAGGGCCTGTATATGGACCCTGCCACTCTGTTGGCGTTGCGGTTTGGGTAGGTTATTTGGCCGTGCCGTAAATACGCAGCTTGGCGCTGACAAGCCGACCGTTTTTGTCGTTGTCGACGATGTCAACGACTCCGGCCTTCCAGGTGCCGGCCGCGCCTTCGCCCCAGAAATGGGGAGAAGTAAACGTGTAGTCGGTAAAGTCGGCGTTATCGTCGTTGGGCCGGACTTCGGCGAGCGTCTTGGTGCCGGACGGGGATTCGATAAGGAAGCCCACTTCGCCGCGTTTGGGGTGCTTGACGGTGACGATCAACTCGACGTGTTCCACGCGGATGTTGGCGTTGGGGAGTTCGATGTTGCCGAATAGGAACTCACCGGTGCTGGCGCCGCCCTCGGCGATGGCTCCTTCGGCGCTGACGATGGGGCCGAGGTTGGTCCAACCCGGAGCGATAGCGAGAGCGGCGGAAACGTTGAGCAGGCCGGCGCCGAAAGAGCGGCTGAACGTGAAGCCCCCCTTGTTCGCGAAGAAGGGCTCGCCTTTGACGAGGCCTACGCGATTGGCGGTTTTCATGAGGATTTCCTTCACATCGCGATAGCCTAGCTTGGGGTTCAGTTGGAGGAGCAGGGCGGCAGCGCCGGAGACCTGCGGGGCGGCCGCGGAGGTGCCGTTCATGGCGTCGGTATAGTCGGTGGGCGCCTCCGTGGAAGGGTACTTTTCCTTTTTAATGCCGAACGCGGCCTCGCCGGAGTTATTTGTGGTCCACGTGACGGCGGGCGGCTGGAATTCGCCGCCGAGGGCGGAGATGGCGACGCTGAGGCCGCTTTCGGAGTACGAGCTCTGCTCGCCGTCTCTGTTGACGGCTCCCACGGCGATGGCGAAGCGAGAGCTGGAGAACTCGTCGTAACTGGCGTCATCGCCGTCACCGCGGCCGTTGCCGCAGGAGACGGCGTAGACCGTGCCGAGGCCGTCGCGATTCTCCTTCGTCCCCTTTTCCATACCGGCGAGTTGAAGGACGCTCACGCGGCCGTCGACTTTGCCGTCATCCTGGGGGCCCCAACTGTTGCTGGAGACATGAGTGATAAGGTCCTTGGGCTGCCAGGCTAGCGCACGGGCGGAGGCATCGTCAGCGGTGTCCCCGGCAATCAGGCGCAGGCCCATCAGGCGGACTTCGGGAGCGACGCCGATGACTCCGATGTTATTGAATCCGGCGGCAGCGGCCAGACCGGCGCAGTTGGTGCCGTGGTTATCCTTCGCCGCGCCGGGCGAAGGGTCCTTCTCGTCACCGCCATTGAAATTGAAGTGGTAGCCGGAATCCAGGGGATAGGCGTTGGGCGAAAGGTCCTCATGTTTGATCTCGAGGCCATCGTCGACGATGGTCATGTTGATGCCCTTCCCGGTGGCCAGATCCCAGGAGTTCTTCATGCTGAGATTCATGCCGGTAGCGGCGAGGTGCCATTGCTTTAGATAGAGCGGATCGTTGACTTCGCGGACCAGCGCCTGCTTTTTCGACATCATGCGCGAGAAGACGGGCGTGAATTCCCATGTGCCCTGTTTGGTGAGCGAATCAGCGGCGTCGAGCGCGGCGAAGGCATCCGGATAGGTGACGAGCATCCAGCCATCGAGGAGGCTCTTTTCGTGCGCGGACGGCTTGGTGGCGGCGAGTTTGCTCCAATCGGATTCCTCCATGTGGACGAGCAGTTTGGAGGTCATGACGCGGCGGGCGTTGACCATGCGCAGTGCGCGCGCGGCTTCCGGCAGCGCGGCCAGTTGGTCCGCCGAAGGGAGGCTGCCCTTGTCATAGAAAACCGGCGCGAGCGAACGGCTGGCCGCGGCGCGGCTGGTCCGGATACTCTTTAATTCGGTGGCGGATCTTAGCGTAAAGACTCTGCCGCTGCCCCATTCGGAGGAGCCGCGGGCGGCCTGGACGCCGCCGCCGTCTCGACTGTAGACTTCGTCCGCCGCAAGTTGAAAGGAGACCTTGCGGCCTCCGTCTGAAAACGTGTAGTCTGATTGTCCCCAGGCGGCAAGGGCGGCCAGGAGCCCCGTCGCCATCCGTTTGATTCGCATTTTATCTTATCGCCCCGCCCTCGCGGGTGGGTTCCTCTCGCCTCCATACGCGCAATTCAGGCCAGCTTGGGGCCAACGAAAAGCCTTATTTTGCCTTCGGGTGCGCCTTGTCGTAAACGGCCAGCAGGTCGGTCAGCGCGACTTGCGTGTATTTTTGGGTAGTCGAGAGTTGAGCGTGGCCCAGGAGTTCCTGGATGGCGCGGAGGTCGGCGCCGTCGCTGAGGAGGTGCGTGGCGTAGGCGTGGCGGAGGGTATGGGGATGAACGCTGCTGTCGCCGGCAAGGAGACTGGCGTACAGGGCGACGATCCTGCGGATGCCGCGGGTGGAGATGCGCGCTCCGCGGTAGTTGACGAAAACGGCCCGCTCATTCGGCGCGGCGTGGCGGACCGGAAGCCATGCTTCCAGCGCTTCGGCGGCTTTCCGGCCGTAGGGGACCTGACGCTCCTTGCGGCCTTTGCCTCTTACCCGGATCCACTTTTCGCTGGTGTCGATGTCCTCCAAATTGAGCCCCTGCAGCTCGCTGATGCGGAGGCCGCAGCCGTAGAGGTACTCGAAAATAGCGCGGTCGCGCTTGGGGAAAGGGCGGTCGAGATCGTTGTTGTCGACGGCGTCGACGAGGTTGTTGACTTGCTCGGCTGTCGGGACCTTGGGAAGGGTCTTGGGGAGCTTAGGGAGGATGAGCAGTTTGGCGGGGTTCGACGGCGTTCGGCCCTGGCGCATTTCGTAGCGGAAGAAGGCTCGGAGGGAGGCCACTTTGCGGCGGATGCTGGCGGCCATTTGCTTGTCTTTGAAGAGCGCCGCTACCCAGCCGCGAAGATCGGCGAGGTCGATGTCTTCCGTAGGCGGGGCGGGCGCGATGTGGGCCTCGAACTGGCGGAGGTCGCTTTCGTAGTTGCGGATGGTGTGCGGGGAGGCGTTTTCGCGGCGGAGGCTGTCGAGGAAGAACGTGATTTCTGTCGACAGTTCGGGCATCATGCGGTCCAGTCGTTTAGCGCGGCTTGGGCTAGGCGGCAGACTTCGGCGTGGCGCGCCTTCTTATCGTGACGGAGCCTCTTGCGGGCGGCTTCGTCGAGGCTGGGGAGCAAATCGAAGGTGATGTTGGCGGGCTGGTAATTTTTCGGATCAGCGCCGGTGATGTAGTGGCAGAGCGAGCCGAGGGCGGTTTCGCGGGGGAAGGGGCGCGGCTGGCCGCCATTGATGAGCGCCGCGGCGTGGAGGCCCGCCATGAGGCCGGTGGCGATAGATTCCACGTAGCCTTCGACGCCGGAGATCTGTCCTGCGAAGAAGATGCGAGGGTCCGTCTTGAGTTGAAGGGTCGGCGTCAGACAGGTGGGGGCGTTGATGTAGGTATTGCGGTGAATCTGGCCGAAGCGGACGAATTTGGCATTTTGGAGGCCGGGGATCAAGCGGAGGACTCTGGCCTGTTCGGCGAATTTCAGGCTGTTTTGGAAGCCGACGAGATTGTAGCTATCGGCACGGAGATTCTCCTGGCGGAGTTGGACGGCGGCGTAGGGCCAACGTCCGGTGCGCGGGTCGGTGAGGCCGACGGGTTTCATGGGGCCAAAGCGGAGGGTGTCGCGGCCGCGGCGAACGATTTCCTCAATGGGCAGGCAGGATTCGAAGTAGGGCGTTTTGTCTTCGGGGATGTGGGGCTCGTATCGGCTGGCTTCGAGGAGGCCGTCGATGAAGGCGTCGTACTCCTCCTTGTTGAAAGGGCAGTTGACGTAGTCGTCGGTGGAGTCGATGGATTTGCCGTAGCGGGAGGCGCGGAAGGCGATGGAGTAGTCGACGGAATCGGCTTCGATGATGGGGCTGATGGCGTCGTAGAAGTAGAGGCGATCAACGCCGGTGGCGCGGGCGATGTCCTTGGCTAGCGCGTCTGCAGTGAGGGGGCCGGTGGCGATGATGACGATTCCGCTGTCCGGGATGGCCTCGACTTCTTCGTGATGGAGCGTGATGAGCGGGTGGGTCTTGATTTTGCGGGAGACCCAATCGGCGAAGAGATCGCGGTCAACGGTGAGGGCCTGGCCACCGGGGACGCGGGCGGCATTGGCGGCGTCGAGGAGAAGACATCCGAGGCGGCGGAGTTCTTGCTTTAGGAGCCAGGGGGCGGAGTTTTCGGCTTCGCTTTTGAGCGAGTTACTGCAGACGAGTTCGGCCATCTTGTCTGTTTGATGGGCAGAGGTTGAGCGGCCTGGCCGCATCTCGTACAGGTCGACTTTGATACCGGCCTGGGCGAGTTGCCAAGCGGCTTCGGAACCGGCAAGGCCGGCGCCGAGAACGAGAACAGAATCATTCACCTGTTCATTGTAGCGAGCCGATTCATTCGTGTCCTTTCGGCAAGCATGCGTGACGAAGTACGGGCGTCATAGGTAGTTTCAAAGAGTCGCTGGGAGGCGACTGGAAATGAGCCGAAAAGGAACACGATCAATCGCGGAGCCAATT
>SHUN01000220.1 GCA_009697495.1 Bryobacterales bacterium
GCTTGCTTCGTAGGCCCGCAAATGCCCGCGATGGCGATGACGTCATCGGCCTTCATTTCCTCGCGCGCCAATGTTAATACGGGTTCCAGCAGCCCCTGCTCGCGAATGGCGAACTGCGTGGTGTGGACGGCGACGGCCACGCCGCCGGCGCCCGCATCAAGATAATAGCGCGTCAATGCCCGCTGGCGGCGTTCGTCGAGCTTTCGCCCAACCGTCAATGCCAATGGGTGCGCGGGGATCACTGTCCCTTGGTGAAATCGGGCCAGTGCTTTAGAATTTGCCATCGCGTGCTTCGAAGTGGGTTGGCTTGTTCAAAGTTGTTCCGCCGGAGGCGATCCATCGGGCGGTCCATTCCAACATTTCGTCCGGCGTTACCGCCGGGTAGCCGAACAGACGATGGCAGCGCTGCGCGTTGTTGAGCAACGCGTCTGTCGATTCAGCGCCGGTGAATTCGGGCTTGATGCCGAAGTGATGGCCGATGGTCTCGGCGATGCGGCGGACGCTGAGCGTTTCCGGACCGGTAAGGTTCAAGATGCTGGCCGGTGCTGTGGCATGTGGGAACGCCCGCAGCGCAACGGAGTTCGCGTCGCCTTGCCAAATCACATTGGCCGCGCCCATGGCCAGATCGACGGGCTTGCGTTCGATCACGCGCGTGCCGATATCGAGCAGCACGCCGTAGCGGAGGTCGATGGCGTAGTTGAGCCGCAGCAGCATGACGGGCGTGCCGTTGCGGCGCGAATGGTAGTCATAAATACGCTCGCGGCCGAGGCCGGTCCAGGCGTACTCGCCAACGGGAAAAGTCTCGTCGGATTCCACGCTGCCGCCGCGCGCGACGTGCGAATAGCCGTACACGTTGCCGCTGGAAAACGCGACAATGCGCGACGACTTGTAGCGCTCGCAGACCATCCCCGGCGCGTACACATTCATCGCCCAAGTCAGTGTGGGATCTTCCGTGGATCCGAATTTGCGGCCGAACATGGCGAGTACATTTTCCGCATCCGGCAACGCCGCCAACTGCGCCGGATCCAGCAAATCAGCCTTCAGGCATTCAATGCCCGCGTGCTCCAACTGCTCCCGCAAGCCCGGTTCGGACCAACGCGCGGCGGCCATGATCCGCTTGCCCGCGGGCGCGGCGCGACGGGCCCGCAGCGCCAGCGTCGGCCCCATCTTGCCTCCCACGCCGAGGATCAGCAGGTCGCCCGTCAATGCCGCCATCGCCTCGCGATCCGCCTCCGACGGCCGGCTCAACAGCTCTTCGAGTTCAGCAACGGAGGCGATCATCGTTTGTATCCGATCTTGCGCAGGAACTCCTTGCGCTCAACCACATCGGCCGGTGTTTCCACACCGCGCGGCTTGGAGCCGTCAATCACGCCCATCACGCCGCGGCCCAGACCAGTGGTCGTAATCACCACTTCCACCGGATTCGCCGTCGCGCAGAAAATATTCACGACTTCCGGAACGTCCTTGATACGTCCCAAAACGTTGATCGGGAAGCCGCCCTTCATCACCACCAGAAACGTGTGGCCGCAGCCCAGGCTCTGCAAATTCTCAATCGCCGACTGGATCATTTCCTGGTCATTGCCATCGGCGCGCGTCAGGCACGGTCCCGAAGCTTCGTTGAAGGCGACTCCGAATTTGATCGATGGATTCGTGTTGACGATCGCCTCGTAAATATCCTCCACCGTCTTAATAAAATGCGATTGGCCAAAAATGATGTTGGCGTCTTTGGGAATGTTAATTGGAACGTTACTGAATACCATGTGAGACTGTACTTTAGCAGTGCAAGACTCTTCATTCCATCTTTCCGACCGCGAAATCCTCGACCGCATCCGGCAGATGCCCCATGCCAAGGCGAGTTTCAAGAATCTGTTGCGCGAACTCGGCGCGCATGGCGACAAGCGCGAAGGCCTGGAAAACGCGCTGAATGGCATGGTGGATAAGGGCCTACTCGTCGAGTATCGCAGCGGCCATTTTGTCTCCGCCTCGCATTCCAAAGATTTCATCGTAGGCAGGCTTTCGGTCCACCGCGATGGCTTTGGCTTCGTGGTTCCGTTGCAGAAGGTGGCGGACATCGCGGGCGATATATTCATCCCGCCGTCATCGATTTCACCGGCCATGCACGGCGACCGCGTGCTGGCGCAGATCACCTTCGTGAAGCCCGATGGCAAGGCCGAAGGCACAATCCTGAAGATCCTCAACCGCGCTCATGCGACGGTGGTGGGCGAGTTCCGCGTGCGCCGCCGCGGCAACTGGGTGAAGCCCAACGACGACCGGTTGCAGCAGTGGATCTACATTCCCGAAGGCATGGAGTTGCCCGCCGCGCCGAAGTCCGAGGATCGCATCGGGACCAAGTCGATTAACGTCTCCAGCGCCGAAGAGATGGATGGGATGATCGTCAACGTGGAGTTGCTCGAGTTCCCCGCCGATGGTGAAGACGGCGTGGGCCGCGTGATTGAAATCCTGGGGCAGCCCGGCGATTTCGGCATCGATGTCGAGATCATCATTCGCAAGCATCATCTGCCGCACCAGTTCCCCGAAGAGGCCATCGCGCAGGCGCAGGCGATTCCCGCGGAGATCCCCGCCAAGGAAATCGCCAGGCGCAAAGACTTCCGCGAATTGCCCATCGTCACCATCGACGGCGAGACGGCGCGCGATTTCGACGACGCTGTTTTCGTGGAACGGCTCCCCAATGGCAACTGGCGATTGGACGTCCACATCGCCGACGTCAGCCACTACGTGCGCCCCAATTCCTCCATCGACAAAGAGGCGCTTTTCCGCGGCACCAGCGTTTATTTTCCCGATCGCGCCGTGCCGATGCTGCCGCACGAATTGTCAACCGGGCTCTGTTCTTTGCGGCCCAATGAAGACCGGCTGGTGATGTCGGCGGAGTTGGAATTAGACAACGCCGGAGACGTGGTGAGCCAATCGTTCTGCCGCGGCATCATTCGCTCCGCCGAGCGCATGACCTATACGTCGGTGCATCGAATTCTGGAAGGCGACGCGGCCGAACGCACCATTTACGCCGCTTTGATTCCGCACTTCGAGAACATGCGCGAACTCGCATTGATCCTGAATCGCAAACGCACCAAGCGCGGTTCCATCGATTTTGATCTGCCGGAATCGCTCATCGAATTCGACGCCAATGGCTTGATGACCGGCGTCGCGCGCGCGGCCCGCAACATCGCCCATCGGATTATTGAAGAGTTCATGCTCGCCGCCAATGAAGCCGTGGCCGCGCACATCGCCCATGCCAACGCGCCCTCGCTCTATCGCGTTCACGAAATTCCGGATGTGAAAAAGGTGCATGACTTCGAGGAGATCGCGTCACAGTTCGGCTACACGCTGGCGTTTGGCGCGCTGCCGGTGAAGAAGTTCGGCGTCGTTGACAAGCGCCGCGATGGCCGCAAAGTGCGCCGCGATATCGTCATGGCCGATGAGCGCGCCGTGGTTACTTCGCGCAACTATCAAAAATTGATCGGCAAAATTGAGGGCAAGCCGGAGGAGCGAATCCTCAGCTATCTGATGCTGCGTTCGCTCAAACAGGCGCGCTACAGCAATGAAAACCAGGGCCATTTTGCTTTGGCCGCCGACACCTATACGCACTTCACCTCGCCCATTCGCCGCTATCCGGATCTGATGGTCCATCGCGTTCTCGGCCGGCTGCTGGATGGCGAATCGCCCGGCTGGACCGAAGAACAGATGGAGGAGTTCGGCGCGGATTGCTCGTTCACGGAGCGCCGCGCGGGCGAGGCGGAACGCGATTTAGTGGAGTGGAAAAAAGTTCAGTTCATGATGGACCGCGTCGGCGAAGACTTCGACGCCATGATCATCTCCGTTACCAAATTCGGGCTGTTCGTGGAGCTGGAACAACTTTTTATTGAAGGCTTGATCCCCATCGACACGCTGCCCGGCGACCACTTTAAATTCCATGACAACGCGCGGCGTATGGTGGGCGAACGCTCGCGCCGCGAATACGCAATCGGCGAGAAGGTTCGCGTTGTTTTGTACCGCGTCGACGCGGCCGCCAAGTCGCTGCAATTCGGAATTTGGCAGCCGCCGCAGGCTGGGAGAAAAAAGAAGAAGCGTTAATTCAAGTTAGCGTTCCTATATAATTCTGATATGTGGACGCGGCTTTTTCTCGGTGCTTTCGTTTTTACTTTCACTACCCACGCTGTTCCGGTGCCGGCGGTGCTCACGGCGAAGTGCGTCTCGTGCCACGGCGAAAAAACAAAAGCGAGTGATTTTGTCGTAACGGATTTTGCGACGATTCGTAAGGGCGGAAAGAAGCACGGCGTGGCCGTTGTCGGCGGCCATCCGGAGAAGAGTCCGCTGCTGCAGATGATCAAGGGCGATCTGGCGCCGCGCATGCCATTGGGCGGCGAACTGAGCGCCGAAGAAATCGCCTCCGTCGAGGCTTGGATCAAAGGGCTTCCCGAGGACAAGGCGATTGCCAAAAGCGATTGGCGCTGGCCTTACGAAAAGCCTGTGAAACCAGCCGTCCCGGCGATTGGCAACGCCGCCCTCGCGAAGAACTCGATCGACAATTTCATCCTCGCGAAAGGCGTGACTCCAGCCGCTCCGGCCGCCCGGAACACGCTGGCCCGGCGCGTCTATTTCGATCTGATCGGCCTCCCCCCGACACCTGCGGAGCTTGATGCCTTTATCACCGACAACTCCGCCAAAGCTTACGAAAATCTGATCGAAAAATTGCTGAGCGATCCGCGCTACGGCGAGCGCTGGGGCCGCCATTGGCTCGATCTCGTCCGCTACGGCGAGACTTCAGGTTTGGAAGGCGATGGCGCCATTGGCAATGCGTGGCGTTATCGCGATTGGGTGGTCGACGCGATGAATCAGGACATGCCGTATGACCGCTTCGTGTTGAAGCAACTCGCTGGCGGCGACGAGCATTCCAAGACGCGCAATAACTATGCGCCCGACGCACAGGGCCACGTCCCGCTTGGTTTCTTGCGGCTTGCTCCGTGGGACCGGTCGAATCTGGTTGCCGACGAAGTCCGGCAGAATTATTTGAGCGAAGTCACCAGCACCACGGCCTCCGTTTTTCTCGGCCTCACGGTCGGCTGCGCCCGCTGTCACGATCATAAATACGATCCCATTCCGCAGAAGGATTTCTACCGTTTCCAGGCGTTTTTCAACGCGATTCAAGTGGAGAATGTGGAAGTGCCGTATAAGGACGAAGCGTTCAAGCAACGCGCCGACGCACAGATCAAGGATTTGCAAGCGCTGCTGAAGGATGGCGCGGAGCGCAAGGCGCTCGACAAAATGGAAGCGGATCTGCTGCCCAAATTCCGCGACGGCCGGCGAACCGCCGCCGCTTCTAAGCCATTGGGTGTTGACGATCTGCGCTTGGAGATGCGCCGCAAGGACAGCGCGATCTTCACGCCTGCCGAACGCCTGCGCCACGCGGGGCTAAAGGAAGACGCCGACCGCACGCAGGACAGCGAAGAGAAGGACGCGCTGGATGCTTACGAAGTCGCGCTACTCAAGCGTTTGCGCGAAGGCGATCCCACCGTGATCGCCAAGCGTTTTGACGTCCTCGGGGTCACCGAACTCCGCGCCGAAATTGCCCGCGAAACCTCGAAAGTATTCACCGCCGTAGAGCGGGACCGCCACAAGGAACTTTCGGAAATCATCGACACGTACCGCCGCCGTCTCAGCCGCTGGCAGCCCACCACGCTCACGGTTAAAAACGTTTCCGGTCCGCCCAACGGCCCCTACCTCGCCCCCACTCGCGTCCTCACGCGCGGCGATTATCGCCAGCCCGCCGAACCCGTCGAAGCCGGCTTCCTCACCGCCATCAC
>SHUN01000221.1 GCA_009697495.1 Bryobacterales bacterium
CAAGGATCGGCTGAATATCGCGGACAAAATCAACGCGCGGCGGGGCATTCTGGGCGAGGATGCCGACGCCCAGGCCAGCCATCGCGCCGGCGGCCGCAAGGCGGTACAAGCGAGTAAGCAACATAAAGTTCCTGCCAATATCTTATGCCCTTACCGGCCCAAGCGCGAACGCAAACAAGCAAAGCCACGGGACGGACGCCAACAGCGCGGCTCCCCAGTACCAAACTGCCCGCATCTCGGACAGCTCCGGCGACGGTGCCGCGCCCGGCAACTCCTCCACCGGGCGTGCCAAGACAGTGCCGCGGCAATCTCGGCCGCTTCGCGTCGAACTACCGCGTCTTCCAGCCGCGGCACGGATAAGGCCAGCCCGCGTCCGTCCATGCGTTCGATACCCGCGGCCAGGTAAGGGACCTGGGTGGCCTTAAGCCGCGTGATCGCGTGCCCGACATACACACTCCTCACTTGGTCGAATCGGATTAAATCCGGCTTCGGCGCGACGGGCAGAGGTCCCGCGCCCGCATAGGCGGCGAGGCCGAGAATCGGGAGCATCGCAAGCGTCCGATTGCCGCCCGGTTTGAGGTTTCGCTGGAGCTCTGGGGCGGCCGCAATCGCAATCCCAAGTACGAGCCAGAGCGGCACGGGCCGGCGCGAACGGAAGTATTCTGTCAGATTCGCTACAATCAGGGTGCCATGAACGAAGAAGTCAAAGAGGCCGCCCGCAACGTGGCTGAGTCCGCCAAGGACCTCGCCGAGAAGCTCGAAATGCTCGCCAAGGCCGCGCTGGGCGTGGCGGAAGACAAAGCCCGAGACTTTGCCGCCCAGGCTGAGCCTTATTTCGACAAGGCCGCCGAAAAGGTGAAGGATCTCGCCAACCAGGCCGAGGCCGCCATCGACAAGGCGAAACAAAAGCAGCCCTAAGGGGGTCGTCACGCAATGACGGTGTCCGGCGATAGAGTAGCGGCATAATAAGCCAATAGTGAATCAACTTTTCCACCAACTCGCCTGCTGGCGTCTGGAAACGCCCATTGGCCCGCTGGTGCTCGCCGGGGACCGGGATGCCCTGCGCGTCATTCGCTTCCATGGCCATCAGGACGACGCCTGGGTGGTGGACCGAGCGCCGTTGCGCGACGCCATTGAACAATTGAAAGCCTACTTCGCCGGGAAGCTCACCGTGTTCAATCTGACGCTGGCGCCGGAAGGCACGCCGTTTCAACAGAGTGTTTGGCGGGCGTTGCTCGACATCCCCTACGGCGAGACGACCTCCTATGGCGGCGTCGCCAAACGGATCGGCAAGCCCAGCGCCATTCGCGCGGTGGGCGCGGCAAACGGCGCCAATCCGATTCCGATCGTCATTCCGTGCCACCGCGTAATTGGGAGCAACGGCAAGCTGACCGGCTTCGGCGGCGGCCTGCCAACGAAAGAGTTGCTGCTGAAGCTGGAAAGCCGGCAGTTGCACATTCTCTAACTCGTTGCGAGACTGGATGAGTCATGGTCACACTGCGTCCACTCGAAGTCGGTTTGATGTTTTGGGGCGAACGAGAGCCTCTTAGAATGATCCGGGCTGTGAAGTCCCTGGGGCTCCGTTGCGGGCACTTGGGCTTTACCGGCGCTGTGGATCTCGCCGGGCTCGGCGAGGTTTATCGCAAAGCGCTGGCCGACGAAGACTTCGTCATCACCGCGGTTTTCGCCGCTTATGACGGCGAGAGTTACGCCGACATCCCGACGGTGCTGGACACGGTTGGATTCATCCCGGCGGCCACCCGCGAGGCGCGGGAGAAGCGGACGTACGAAGTCGTCGACATGACGGCGGCGATTGGCGTCCCGATATTTGCCTGCCACATTGGATTCGTTCCCGAAGACCATTCCGACCCGGTGTATGCGCCCGTGCGCGACATGGTGCGGCGGATTTGCGATTACTGCGCGAGTAAGGGAATTATCTTTGCGCTGGAGACCGGGCAAGAGCCGGCCGACACGCTTTTGCACTTCCTGGAAGACGTCGACCGTCCGAATCTAAAGCTGAATTTCGATCCGGCGAACCTGGTTCTGTACGGGACAAGCGAGCCGATCGCGGCGTTGAAGCTGCTCGGCAAGCACGTCGTATCGGTTCATTGCAAGGACGGCAAATGGCCGGACCGCAGCAAGCCGGGGACGCTGGGCACGGAGATGCCGCTGGGCGATGGCGCGGTGGATATTGGCTGGTTTGTATCGACGTTGCGTCAGGTCGGCTACACCGGCGCGCTGACCATTGAGCGCGAGGTGGCGCTCGATCAGGACATGGACGACCGGCACCAGGCGAAGCTGGCGCATGTGGACGACATTAGGAAGGCCATCGCGCTGCTTGAGAAGCTGCGGGGCTAGAAATGCCGCGCCGGGTTCCTGTGGAGCGCTGGACCGCCGAGGGTCCGCGCCCTGACGACGACTGGTTGGCCGAAGAAGCGCCGCTCGAGATCCTGATCGAGCATTCGTTCAAAGATCAGCGGCGAACCGTATCGTGGGGCATTACCCTGCGAACGCCGGGACACGACGAGGAGTTGGCGCTCGGACTTCTCTACAGTGAAGGGAGGATCGGCGCGGCGGGCGATGTGGAATCGGTTGAGGCGCTGGACGCGGGGCGCGTAAGAGTGGCTCTTGCGGCGCATGTCGACTTGGATCTGGGCCGGGCGCGCGCGGCGACGGCGGCGTGCGGATTTTGCGGCTCGCCGGACTTGCCGGTTACGGAGGCGCTGGCCGACAAGGGGTTTCGAGTTACGTGGGAGTGCCTGGCGGGATTATCCGCAAAGTTGGAAGCACGGCAGGGGCAATTTCAGGATACGGGGGCGGTGCATGCGGCGGCACTGTTCGACGCGGCGGGCGAACTGGTGGCGGTGCGGGAGGATATCGGGCGGCATAACGCCGTGGATAAGTTGATCGGCTGGGCGCTGCGGGAAGGGTTGACGCCGCTGGAGCAGATGGGACTATTGCTGAGTGGCCGGGCGGGGTTCGAGTTGGTACATAAGGCGGCGCGCGCGGGCATTCCGTTTGTCGTGGCGATTGGAGCGCCGACGACGCTTTCGGTTGATTTGGCCCGGAGCGCCAACGTCACCTTAGCCGGGTTCTTACGCCCGTCTAAAGTGAATGTGTATGCCGGTACATGGCGGCTGCAAGAATCACCTGTCCGGTGATTTACAACTGGAAATTTTCCGGAGCAAGGACGCTCCGCTCGCCTTACCGCTGATTTTGCTGCGGGGACCGGGCGACCGGCACCCCCTGTGGAAAAGTGGTGCCAGGCACCACTTTTCCACAGGTTAGTTGGTGATGTCGTGAGTGGTAGATTCGCCACGGATCGGCAGGTAGATTTTGTACCAATCCTTCTGGGCGGCGCTGTCGGTGTAGTCCTTTAGCGCTTTCTCGTCCTTAAACTCCATGACGATGGCGTGCGTGTAGCCGGACCCCTGAACCTTCAAGGCCTTTGTCCAGACGCGGGTGATGCCGTTGTAGGCGTTGGACACGGTTTCCGCGCCCTTCAGCGCCCCGGCGATCTGTTCCGGCGTGGTGCCTTCCTTCCACTTGATGGTCACCACGTGAATGACGGTGGCCGGTTTCTTGGCGGCCGCCTCCATGGTGCTTACCGCGAGTGCGGCGACGAAGATAAGTAATAGCGTTTTCATTGTCCGTTTAGCCTTTCTTTGAATCCCAACCAATGCTCGCACATGATGATGGAGTTAGCTGGATTATTAGGATCGTATTTGGCGACAGCCGTTCCCACCAACTGCTCGGCGGGCCTGGGCAGATAGTCCAGAAGCGTCGAAATGTCCTGCGTCGTGTCGTAGGCCACACCGCCGATTTCGTAGCCGTATTGGAGAATTCCGGCGTCGGCCTGGAAAATGGTCACCTCTGTGAGACGGCCATTAACGTGGAGCCGAATGCGGCGGCGGCGCTCCCGCTCCTCTGGAGAACGGGTGCGCCTGATGTAGCGCGCGCCTAGCCAAACCAACGCTCCCGCGGCAACAAGGCCGACGATGGCGGGCGCGGCGATGGGGATGTTCGGCAAGCGTTATTTGGCGCCGAAGACTTTGGCGTAATCTTTCAAAAACTGTTCCAGCCCTTTGTCGGTCAATGGGTGGCTGAACAGCGAATCAAGCGTCTTGAAAGGCAACGTGCCGATGTGGGCGCCGGCCTTGGCGGCGGCGATCACATGGTTCGGAGTACGAAGGCTGGCGGCCAGAATCTGGGTTTTGAACCCGTAGTTCTTATAGATCTGAACAAGGTCGTGGATGAGAATCATGCCATCGGCGCCCATGTCATCAATACGGCCGACAAAGGGGCTGATGATGTACGCCCCGGCTTTGGCGACCAGCAATCCCTGGGCGGCCTGGAAGCACAGCGTAACGTTAGTCCGGATGCCTTCGCTTTCCAGGAGCTTGCAGGCCTGGACGCCGTCGCGCAGCAAGGGGAGCTTGACGATGATGTTCTTGTGGATTTTGGAGAGCTTGCGGCCTTCCTCCAGCATGGCTTTGAACTCGGTGGCGACCACTTCGGCGCTCACATCCCCGTCGACGATGTCGCAGATCGCCCGGACCTGCTCTTCAATGGGCTTGCCTTCCTTGGCGATCAGCGAAGGGTTGGTGGTAACACCGTCGATGATGCCCCACGAAGCGCCTTTCTTCAATTCTTCGAGATTTGCTGTGTCTAGAAATATTCTCATGGTTAACTCCTAAATTTACGATTCGGCGACGATCGAGTTCTCGACCTGGCCCACGCCGGGAACGGCGACGCGGACGATGCTTCCGATTTGCATGGGGCCTACTCCGGGAGGGGTGCCGGTGGCGATCAGGTCACCGGGCTCGAGAGTGAAAAACCGGGTTATGTAGGCCAGAATAGCACCCGGGGGAAATATCATGTCCGAAACGGGCGCGTCCTGGACGCATTTGCCGTCGAGCCAGGTTTGGACGCGGAGACCGTCGAAATCCACTTCACCGATCGGGACAGCCCACCGCCCGGTGGGACAGAAGGTGTCGAAGCCTTTGCCGCGGGTCCATTGGCCGTCTTTCTTTTGGAGGTCGCGAGCGGTGACGTCGTTGACGCAGGTGTAGCCCCAAACGTATTCACGCCAGTCTTCGGCGCGGACGTTGCGGGCGCGCTTGCCGATGATGAGGCCGAGTTCGCCTTCGTAGTGGAGGTTCTGTGAAAGCGCGGGGTAGACGACGTCGTCGCCATCGGCCACCAGTGACGACGGGGGTTTCAGGAAAATGAGGGGTTCCGTGGGGACTTCGTTGCCGAGTTCCTTGGCGTGCTCTGCGTAGTTGCGGCCAACGCAGACGATTTTAGAAGGGTTGGCGGCGGGGAGGAGTTTCACCGTTTCGACGGGGAGCAGCGCGCCATCCGGTTCCGAGGAAAAGAAGGAGCGGATGGGCCGGACGTGCCCGTCCTCCAGGATGCCGTAGCGGGCTCCACCGGCGTCAGTCAACGTCGGCCGGGCGGCGTGGTCGAGTGTGAATCGAACGTAATGGGTCAAGGGACTGTAATCTCCACTTCTTGCGATGTTACGCTTTGGTTTTTGCGCAGGTCGAGGGCCGTCACCATGTAGCGGTAGCGGGAGCCGCGTTGTACGTCGCGATCGGTAAATGCCGGGGCGTCGAGCTGACTTGCCACCGCGACGAATTTGCCGTCCCCGATGGCGCGGAGGACGGCGTAGCCGAGAATGTCAGGTTCGGGGTTGGGATTCCAGGATAATTCGACGGTTCCCGCGCCGGCGACAACGCTGAGGCCGGAAGGCGCGGCGGGAGGAAAGCGGTCCTCAACGGTAAGGGTCTTAGGGCCGATTCGGCGGCCGTG
>SHUN01000222.1 GCA_009697495.1 Bryobacterales bacterium
ATGGGGTTGGCCGAACGCTTACGATAGGCGGGGTCATAGTCTGAGCGTGGGCGGCGCCGGCGATCGAGTCGTGACAACACGTGCCGGCGGCGGTGCGGACGATGTCGCGGACGCCGGTTACTTTGGAGCCATCGGAGACGAAGTTGAAAGTGGTGTCGGCGCCGGCTTGGGTAGCGGAGACGCGCGTAATGGGGCTGGTTTGGCCGCGGGTGGTGTAAGCTTTGTAGGTTGTCTCGCCTTTAGGAATAGTTGCGAGAACGAAGCTGGCTCCAACGTTTCCGGGTGCCTGAATGCCGAGCCTGTCCAGCCAAAGGCCGTGCAAATCGGTAAACAGGATCCGCGCTTTGGCTGTCCCATCGGCGGCGATGATTTTGACGACGAGGCCAGGCCGAACGAAGTTGGCGGTTTTTCCGTCGGCGTAAAATGCCTTGTCCGCGGTGGTGAATTTGTCTTTCGTGGCGCTCACAAGCGCGACGCGGCTGAGGAGTAATGCGCTTGTGAATAAGAGTACGACGGGGCTTCGGAGAATATTAGGAACTATCAGGAAGCCCCCTTCCAAAACACTGTTTCCGTCCCCAGAATATTCCGCTTTCGTTGTTACGTCCAGTCAATTTACATCCATTTAATGGAGCGGCAACTGGTTTAGCTTCCATACGTTATATACGGTTTTGTTAGATCGGATTCCGTACGCCAGCGGGAAGTTGAACGGCAAGTACTTCGTTCACCTGGAGTTAAGCGAACTTACCCCAATATAAGATCTTTAAGATCCGAAATATAGTTCAGACTCATCTGGTTTAATTGCTAGAGGGCCGAGGGCATTCTTCCGGGCGATCCCCAGGGATGGCCGGGATTCGGTTATGATGGCGATCGTGATCACACGGATTCTGATACTGGCGTTGGCGACAGGCGGACTTGGTTTTGGGGAAGACTATTTCCCCGCTCCGGATAGCAAAGGAGGCTGGCGTACGCTGAAGGACGCGGCCAAAATCAGGAAAGTCACCGGGATAGACGTAGGGAAGCTGGACGAGGCGTTTGGGTACGTCGAGAAGACTTCACAGCACGGCGGGCTGCTGGTCGTCCGGCATGGACATTTGGTCTATGAGAAGTACTTTGGACGGGGGCACCGGGAGGCGCTGCCGGAGTTGGCGTCGTGCGGGAAAGCGTTCACAAGCGTCGCCGTGGGCATGATGATGCAGGACAAGTCGGCACTGTTCCCCAATGGCTTGGACGAGAAGGTCTTCACGCCAAAATTCATGCCGGCGGAGATTTTCCCGTTGGACGATCCGCGGAAGGCGGAGATTTCGTTGGGGCAAGTGCTGGCGATGTCAGCGGGGATTCGCGGGACGAATCCGGTGTATGTGAAGGGCGATCGGCAGACTTGGGAGAATCCGACAATCGACAACGGGCCGTGGTCGACGACGGATGAGTTTGCGCTGAAGCAGTCTCTGTGGTGCGCGCCGGGGGAGTGCTATTCGTACGCCACTTCGTCGAGCCATATTCCGGCGATTCTGGTGCGGCGGATGATGGGCATGGAGATGGAAGCGTACATGCGGAATCGGCTGACGGGGCCGTTGGGTTTTGGAACTTGGGGCTACGCGATGTACCGGCCGAAATTGAAGAGCGGGATTGATGGGGACGGGCGGATGTTCCATACACCGGGGGGCGGGAGCATTGCGGTGCGGTCCACCGATGTGTTGCGCTTTGCGTATTTGATGCTTCGTGAGGGGAGATGGGGCAAGCAGCAGATTTTGCCGGCGGAGTTTGCGCGGATGTGCGGACGATCCGTGAAATACAATCCGCATTTTACGCATTCCTTTAACTTCAACGTGAACGATGACGGGCATTTGGACGGTGTGCCGAAGGACGCGTTCTGGAAGGGCGGGGCGGGCGGTTATGCGATTTACGTCGTCCCTTCGCTGGATATGGTGATTTACAAAATGGGAGGGACGGAAGGGCAGTATGATCCAGCGTTGACGCGGTTGCCGGTGAAGTATTCCTACGATGGATCGCGGAAGGATTGGAAGGCTGCGCCGGTGGGGGATTCGACGGGGAAGACGTTGCAGATGGTTATTGCGGCGATTGGGAAATAGGCAAGAACGATGCGATGGATTATTTTGAGCCTGTCTTTGATGCCGTTGGCCGCCGTGGACTTCGAGCGCGAAGTGCGTCCATTGCTGGCGCGGAACTGTTTCGCCTGCCACGGACCAGCGCTGCAGAAGAGCCACTTGCGGCTGGACCGGCGGGCGGATGCACTGAAGGGCGGCGAGAGTGGGATCCCGGCGATTGCGCCGGGGAAGAGTTCCGCCAGCTTGATCATTCGATCTGTTTCGGGGACGGATGCGAAACTCGTAATGCCGCCTGCGGGGCCGCGGTTGACGGCGGCGGAGATCGCGATGTTGAAGGAGTGGATTGACGCGGGTGCTGTTTGGCCGGACGCTACTGGCGCGGTGAGCGAAAAGTCCGATCCGCGGTTAGCCCATTGGGCGTTTCACGCGCCTCGCCTGCCGGCGCTTCCGCCGGTCCGCGATCGGGCTTGGGTCCGAAATCCGATCGACGCTTTCGTGCTCTCGAAGTTAGAGGTCAAGGGATGGCGGCCTGCGGCGCGGGCTTCGGATTCCGACCTATTGCGGCGGATGTATTTAAACATGACAGGACTGCCGCCGACGCTTGAAGAACAGGACTCATTTCGCGGGGATTGGGACGCGTTGGCCCAATCGTTGCTCAGCCGGCGGGAGTACGGCGAGCGTTGGGCGCGGCACTGGCTGGATGTAGTGCGCTATGGCGATACGAACGGCTATGAGCGGGATGCGATCAAGCCGGTCGCTTGGAAGTATCGGGATTACGTCATTCAGGCGTTGAACGACGACAAACCGTTCGACCGGTTTATTGTAGAGCAATTGGCGGGGGATGAACTCCCCGGTTCGAGTGCGGAGACACTGCTGGCGACGGGGTATTCGCGGCTGGGGCCGTGGGACGATGAACCGGCCGATCCGGCGGAGGATCGGTTCGATCAGCTCGACGATATTTTGAATACGACTTCGCAGGCGTTTCTTGGTCTAACGCTGGCTTGCGCCCGTTGCCACAACCACAAGTTTGAGCCGCTGACGACCAAGGACTACTACGGGATGATCGCGGTGTTCAACGGGCTGGAAAGGCCGCGAAACGGTCGCACGGAGTTGGACAGGCCGATTGGGAGCTGGCCGGAGATCGACCGTTTTAACGCGCGGGAGAAGCAGATCGGCGAGTTGCGAGAGGCCGCGAAGTTACAGTGGCTGCAGTCCGGGAAAAGTGCGCTTCCGGCCGAGACAGTAGCGGCGTATTTACAGACGAAGAAACTGCCTAAGGATTCGTTGAAGACATTGGATGCGGAGCTCGCCGGGCTGCCGGTGGAAGCGGAAGTGGCGCGGTTGAAACAGGAAACGCCGGATTTACCACGCGGGTATTTCATGGAAGAACGGTCTGCGACGGTGAAGCCGACGCATATATTAATTCGCGGGAAGGCGTCTTCGCCAGGGCCGGAGGCGGGGCCTTCGGTTCCCGCGGTGTTGGTGAAAGCGCAGCCACCGTTTCAGTTCACCGGGACGCGCACCAGCGGGCGGCGGCTGGAGTTGGCGCAGTGGATCGCGTCCCGTGATAATCCGCTGACGGCGCGAGTGATCGTAAATCGCGTTTGGCAGTGGCATTTTGGGGATGGGCTTGTCCGGACGGCCAATGATTTCGGAGTGATGGGGGATAAGCCTTCGCACGAGGAACTGATCGACTGGCTGGCGGTTTGGTTCATGGACAATGGCTGGTCTTTGAAGAAACTGCACGCGCTCATACTGGGCAGTAACACCTACCGCATGGCGAAGACTGGAAATGCGGGCTACGCGGCGGCGGATCCGGAAAACCGGTTGTTGTGGCGGATGCCTTACCGGCGGCTGGAGGCGGAGGTGATCCTGGACTCTGCGCTGGCGGTTAGCATGCATCTGAATCGGAAATTATATGGTGAGTTTGTGTACCCGAAGATGCAGAAAGAAGCGCTGGAGGGGTCAAGCGATCCGGACAAAATTTGGGCTCCGTTCGATGATGAAAACAAGGCTTCGCGAAGGGCCATTTATTACATTGTGAAGCGGTCGCTGATGGTGCCGTTGATGGAAGTGCTGGACGTGTGCGACACCACGCGGCCAGCGGCGAAGCGGCAGACAACATCAGTGGCGACGCAGGCATTGCAGCTTTTCAATGGCGATTTTATTAACCGGCAGGCGAGACATTTTGCCGAGCGTCTGCGGAGGGAGGCTTCCGGCGCAAGCGCGCAAATGGAACTGGCCTATCGGCTGGCGCTGGCGCGGCGGCCGAACGCGGAAGAGAGGGACGCGATGCTTTCCTTCTTGAAAACTGGCAGCTTGGAAGAGATGTGCCGCGTGATTTTGAACCTGAATGAGTTTGTGTATGCGAATTAGAAAAACGCGGCGGGACTTTATCTGGCAGACCGGCGGCGGATTTGCCGGCGTGGCGCTGTTGGATCTTTTGACGCGTGACGGCGTGGTGTCAGCGAATTCGATCCTAGCGCCGAAGAAGCCGCATTTCGCGGCGAAAGCGAAGCGGGCCGTGTTCCTGTTCATGAACGGAGCGCCGAGCCAAGTCGACACCTTCGACTACAAGCCGGAGCTGACGAAGCGGAATGGGCAGATGTACAAAGGGCCGCTGACGGTGGGTTCGAACGGGCGGCCGGTGGGGTACTTGATGCAGTCGCCGTTTGATTTCAAGCCGCGCGGGAAGAGCGGGCTGATGATCAGCGACCTGTTTCCGCACACGTCGAAATTCGCTGACGATTTGTGCGTGATTCGCTCGATGTACACCGACACGGCGGCGCACGCCTCGGGCTGTCTGCAGATGAATACGGGGAGTATTTTTCTTGGCAAACCAAGCGCGGGGGCCTGGGTGACGTATGGGTTGGGGACGGACAACCAGAGCCTGCCGGCGTTCGTTGTGATGGCCGATCCGCGAGGCGGGCCGATTGGCAGCGCGTCGAACTGGACGGCTGGGTACATGCCGGCGGCGTATCAGGGAACGCTGTTTCGCTCGGGCGCGGCACCGCTATTGGATTTGCGGCCGCCGGCAGGGGTAGACGATGAAACGCAGCGGCGGTCACTGGACTTGCTGAAGAATTTGAACGAAAAACACTTCGCGGCGCACGCGGACGAGACGGAACTTTCGGCGCGAATCGCCTCGTATGAGCTGGCGTATCGGATGCAGATGGAGGCGGCATCGGTGGTGGATCTGTCGCGGGAGACGGCGTCGACGCGTGAGCGTTATGGATTGGACGACCGTATCACGGCGGACTTCGGAAGGAAATGTTTGATGACGCGTCGATTGCTGGAAAAGGGCGTCCGATTCGTGCAGCTCTATTCCGGCGGCGGACATATTGAAGACACATGGGACGGGCACAATGATTGCATCACGAATCACCGTTTGCACGCCGGGGAGACGGACAAGCCGATTGCGGCGTTGATCGAGGATCTGAAAGCGACCGGTTTGTGGGATGAAACGCTGCTGCTGTGGGGCGGTGAGTTCGGGCGGACGCCGACAAGCGAGGGCGTGGGCAAGCCTGGGCGGGATCACGACTGGCATGGGTTTTCCATGTGGCTTGCAGGGGCCGGTGTAAAGGGCGGGCAGGCGATCGGGGCGACGGATGAGCTGGGATTTGCCGCTGTCGAAGACCGTGTGCACGTGTCGGACTTGCATGCGACGCTGCTGCATTTGCTGGGTCTGGACCACACGAAATTGACGTATTTCTATCAGGGGTTCGATCAGCGAATTAC
>SHUN01000223.1 GCA_009697495.1 Bryobacterales bacterium
CCATGAGGCACAGCAGGAATACGGAGGCCGCGGCGAGGGCGTCGACGGCTTGCGGCAGACCGGCGCCTGCCGGAAGCACGGCGGCGATGGCGCTGAGCAGCGCCATCGCCAGCAGCGTGTACAGCGCGGCCACCAGATTTTTCGCGCGCAAGACGGCACCGAAGCGGACGGGCGTGACAAACCAGTGTTGCGAACCGGCGCGCTCAAATCCGAACACGTTCCAATAGAGCACATCGCCGAGCACCAACATGCCGTAAAGCGTGGCCATGGTCACGTAGTTCTGCGCCAGCCAACCATCCCTGCTCCGCATCACTTGGGGGAGCCAGAGAACGGCGCCGAACGTGCTCGCCATGAGGAAGATCAATCGAAATCGCGGGGCGCGCGAAAGCGTTCGAATATCCTTTTCGACTAGCGCGGCGACCGGGTCGCGCAGGAATATCGAAGGCCAGCGGGAGATGCGGTCGAACCAGGATTCGTTCGTGCTGACGGACTTCCGGCCGGCAGTGCCGGAATCTTCATCCAACCGCAGCGACCGGGCAAACTCCATGCGGGCGAAGACAAAGGCGATGGCGGTGGCGGCGGCGAGGCTGGCTACGGCCAAGCCGGATAACTTGCCCAGGGCGAGGCTGGCCGCGGCGGACCAGGGCATCAGCCGGAAGACGGCGGTGAAACGCTTCAGAAATTGGAACTGCGGCGTGGCGTCCTCCGGCAAACCGACGGACAAAAACTGCGGTGCCAGAATGAGCCCGAGAAAGACGACCATCATCGCTTCGCGCACGCCTTTTTTCTTGAACAGGCGATTGAGCAGGGACTTAATGCCCGTCGCCAGCAGCAGATTCAACGTAATGAAGATCAGGATGGGGAGAGGGCTCCAAAATGGGACGCCGGGGTTGAGGAGAAGGCCGATGATGAGCCCCGCGGAGAGGAGGATCATCTCGATCGCCGTGGTGACGCGCAGGACGGTTTCGAGAAGGAACAACTGGCTGGGCGGAATGGGGTAGACAAGTAGCTTCCGCAGGTCGAGGAAAGCGCCTTGGGAGGCGAGGATAATGGGGAAAAGCTGCCAAAAAAAGAAGATGAGAAAAAGGGCCCCGGGCAGCGCCTTTTCCAGTATGTTCATGGGGACTCGGCCACTGACAAGGAACGCGGTTCCGGCGGCGGCGAGGAGCCACATGCCATACCAAAGCAGACTTGTCAGCCATTTGAAGGCGAGCCCGCCTTTGTTGGCGCGGAGGAAGAAGTTGCGGGACGTGCGGGACTGCGCCCAGACGATTGCCCGCAGAGGCGCGAGCGATTGCACTACAGCCACTCCAGGTTTTCGGCGGGACGGGCACCGCCGACGGCGCGAACAAAGATATCCTCCAGTGACTCGGCGCCACCGCGTAAATTGGCCATGGACTCATCAATGACAAGCCGTCCGTGGTTGATGATGGCCACGCGGTCGCAGAGCCGTTCGACGACCTCCAGCACATGGGACGTAAGAAAGATGGTCGCGCCTTTTCCGACCAGGTCCAGCAGGATGTCCTTCATGAGGCGGGCGCCGACGGCGTCAACCCCCTCAAAGGGTTCATCCATCAGAAAGAGTTGGGGCTTGTGAAGCAGCGCGGCGGCCATGGCGACCCGTTTGCGCATCCCTTTGGAATATTCGCCGATCAGCTTGCGGCCCTGCCCGTCCATTTCGAAAAGCGCCAGCAGTTCCCGGCTCCGTTCGCGGGTCATTGGGACGGGAAGGCCGTAACTTCGGCCGCTGAATTCCATATATTCATGGGCCGTGAGATGGTCGAAGAGGAGGGTGTCTTCAGGGACGAGACCGATTTGGCGCTTGATCGCCACGCCCTGTTCGGGCATGCGGAGTCCAAGAATTTCGATCTCTCCCGAGGTGGGGGTGTTGACGCCCATCAACATCCGAATCGTCGTGGTTTTGCCGGCGCCGTTGGGGCCCAGGAAACCGAAAAAGCAGCCGCGGGGAACGCGGAGGGAGAGTCCGTCGACGGCCGCCTTGTCGCCGTAATATTTTCGCAGATCGCGGACCTCGATTGCCGGCGGCGAGACGACCGGCGGGGGCGGGGGAGCGGCGTCGGGCCCGGATTCCGGTTCAAGGTCGAGGTTCACCTTCACAGTGTAAGACTTTCTCGCCAGCGGTCGAAGAGAGAAGGCAGTATGTCCTCCACCCTTTCACCCCACATTCTTCGCGACAAAGCACTGGAAGGAATCGGAAAGATGCCGCCGTTCAGCCCGGTTCTCACAAAATTGCTAGCCAGCCTGGCCAAGGACGACATCATGGTCACCGAATTAGCCGACTGGATAGAAAAAGATACCGTCCTCACCGGCAACGTGATGCGGATGGTGAATTCGGCCGCTTATGGCCGCATGGGAACGGTCTCGAGCGTCCGGCACGCGATTACAATTCTCGGCACGAACCGGCTGCGGAATATCGTGTTGGGCCTGTCGGTTTGCAACATGATGGCGCAGTTAAAACTGCCGGCGGGATGGTCGACCAAGCAGTTCAATCTGCATGCTGTGGCGGTGGCGAACATGTCGGATTTGATCGTGCAATACATGACGGTTGAATACGCTGAGGGTGCCTTTGTCGCGGGCCTGCTGCACGATGTGGGCAAACTGCTGTTGGCGGTTTCGTGTCCGGAGGAGTACGCCAATGTGATTGCGGTAGCCAAGCAGGAGGGCCGCGAGCTTTTTGACGTAGAAGTTGCCCAACTTGGTTTTTCTCATGCTGAACTGTCTCAGAAAGTGTTGGAAAGCTGGAAGCTTCCTTTGCCGGTGCAAGTGGCGGCGCGTTTTCATCACAACCCCGACAACGACGACACCGCGCCGGGCTTGACGGCGCTCAGCCGTGCCTTGCAATTAGCGGATTACACCGTCAACGCGTTGGCGATTACCGCCGTCGCCGCCGATCGCGCGGTCAAGGATCCGGTTCCCGTTCTCCAGGCGTCCGGCCTGGGTGATAAGTACGAACGGATGCTCAAAACTTTCGATCAGGAAATGGAAGCGATTCGCGGGATTCTCTAATCCGGAATGGCGGCGACGTAGACTTGCGTGGTGCCGGTACGGTCACTGGCGAAGACGACGCTGCGTTCATCGGGAGAAAAAGACGGGTGCGGATGGGTCCATTGCGGCCCGTAAACCGTGTCCGTCCCCGCTTCCATCCAACTCAGCGGCTTTTCGGTCGCCGCTCCGCTCCGCGCGGCGGCAAAATCGGCGGCCAAGGCGTAGCGGCTCGTTGTCCACTGGCTTCCTCCGCCGGACGCCTCAGAGACGCAGACTCGCGTCCGCTCACCGGTGGCTACGTCGATTAAAAATATGCCGCTGTCGGGATGGTTGGTGTCGCAAAGCACCTTGCTGCCGTCGCGGTTTGGGGTTATGTGCCAGGCGTTGAACTCGCAGATCGCGCGGTGTTCACGGGTCCGCCAATCCATCGTTCGTAATGCGCGCGGCCAGACCGTATAGACCAGATTTCCGGTGTGGCCAAGAAATGTTTCGTGGACGACGAACTCGTCATTGGAATGCTCGTAAAGGCACTCCAGCCCCGTTCCATCGCGGTGGACGCGATGCATGCGCGGCGCGGGGTCCCCCGCAAATTCCAGCCATCCCGCGTCGAGCGGATGGAATTGCGGATGAATAACGGTTCGCGGAAAGGGGATGACATGCCAGTCACGGCCATCGGCGCGGCCGACGGCAATACCGGATCGGCCGTCCCTTTTGATGGCGGCTGCGATCCATTCTCCCGAGGCGTCGAGAGATGGTTCGCCCATCGAGCCATCGCCGAAATCGACGACGCAGGTCTCGGCCAGCGAGTGCAAATCCAGATGCCAGATCGACGCGCCGCGAACGAAAAACACACGCCGGCCGTCGCCATGAATCGCAGGAGAAAAAGGGTGGATAGCGGCGCCAGCCGTGAGTTGACGAATCGGGCCATCGGGGAATGGCGTAATGCCGAAGAGCTGCCAACTGCCCGTGCGATTGGAAATAAACAACAGCGCGCGCCCATCGGGCGTGAAGGAGCTCTGCAGGAAATAAGTGGCGTGACTGATGGCCGCCGCAGCCGTCATCTGCAGCACTTCAACCCCCGTTACACGGTCGTTATGCCGCAAGAGTTCCGATGGCGATTGCGTTCCTTTGCCCATCGATTTTTACTTTCGCAAGTATTTCTTCTGCAAGAAGATCATATGCTGCCACGGCAGCGTGTCGAGCACCTTTTCAATCTGAAACCCCTCCGGTTCCAATTCCGCCTTCACTTCCGTCAAACTCATTTTATGTTCCAGCCGGATGGGGACGTTCCCGTCCTCCTTCCGGAACTCCAGCAAAACCAGCCGGCCGGTGTCCTTCAACGCTTTGCGAATGGATCGCAGCATCTCCTGCGGTTTTGAGAACTCATGATAGACGTCGACCAGGATAATCAGATCCTGCGATTCGGGCGGCAGATTCGTCTCCGACTCGGCTCCCAGCAGGGGCTCTATGTTCTTGATTCCGGCGGCGCTGAGCCGTTTACTTAACAGCTCTAACATTCGCGGCTGAATATCAACGGCGTAAACTTTGCCTTCCGCGCCAACGAGCCGGGCCATGCGGACGGCGTAGTAACCGGTGCCGGCACCCAAATCGCAGACGGTCATTCCGGGCTTGAGGCCGAGCAGAGCCACCGCTTTTGTTGGGCTTTCCTCATTTTCGCGTTCGGCGCGTTCCAGCCAATCGGCCCCGGCGGCGGACATCACCGGAGCGATGACGCGACCGCTGACCGGATGTATCGCCGGAACCCGCTGGCCGTAAGCCGCCACCCCGAGCAAGGTAGCGAGAAGAAGATAAATTTGCATTTGGAGCTGCAAGCTATTCATAATAACTTCAATTCAATCTTAATTAGGAATTTGACGCAATGAAGTTGTCCAGAACGGTATTCATACTTTCCGCCGCCGGCGCGATCCTCGCGTCGCAGTCCTCTTGTTCTTCACGGAAACCGCAGGCGATGACGTTCGCCATCGGCCAGAAAGTGCAAGTAGGGAAGCTGTTTTATCAAGTGATTGAAGCCCAATGGCTGGCGGAAGTGCAAGGCGCCAAGCATCCGCCAAAGAATCGAATATTGCACCTTCGTTTGAATGTGATGAACGCCGGAGCCCTGGAGGCTTCGGTGCCGTTTCTGCGCTTGATCGATGGCGCGGGGAACGAAATCATGGAAATGTCCGATCTTGAGGGCAACCCCCGCTGGTTGGGAATGCTGCGTCGGATGCAGCCAGCGCTGACCGAAGATGGTTTCGTCTATTTCGATGTTCCCGTGGGCGCATACAAATTGGAGGTCGTGGACAACACGCTTGCCGACGACGAGAAGATCGCCTATATCGCAATTCCGGCGTCGCTTGCTCCGCCGCCCCTAGCGCCTGGTTCCCCCGGCAATTAGCTCCTATGCGTCACGGGCGCCTAATTTTGGAAATTCTGCTGCTTTCGTCGTTTGCGGTGACGGCGCAGTTGGCGCTGGTGCAGCCGGTGGTGGCGCAGTTTGACGGGGGACCGAACGTCCCCGCCGGATTCACGTTTTCCAGCGGCGAGTCGATGTTTTTGAGTTTCGACATCGCCGGATACAAGCCGGAGGGCGAAGAGGACCTGAAGATAAAACTCGCCTGGGAGTGCCAGGCCTTCGACGGCGCTGGAATCGCTTTGACGCCCATGCAAAAGGGGGATGTAAAGGCCGATTTGGCGCCGGAAGACAAGAAGTGGCGACCGCGAGTGCGAGTGGAGTTCGAGCTGCCGCAAGGAATGCCAATTGGCGCGGGAGAGATTCGCCTTTCGGCGGTTGACC
>SHUN01000224.1 GCA_009697495.1 Bryobacterales bacterium
CATGTATGTGCGCCCAGCTTCTCGCACGGAGGGAATGCTCCGGCGTCGTCACGTGCAGCCCCGCTGGCGAGACCATCAGCCAATGCAGTCCCACAAATTCCAGGCCCTCTTCGGCCATAATCGCCTTGCATTCCCGGCGTTGCCCCGGCGTCAAAGTGCAGGGATCCTCGGCCAGCGTAAAAGGCGCGATTTCGATACCCGTGTACCCCGCGCGGCGGATGGACTGGCAGGCTTCCCGAAAGTCCCAGCCCTTATACACTTCATTGCAGATGGCGTGACGGAATTGGAAGGACATGAATTACCAGTGTACGAGTTCTTGGCCAATGTGGGACAGGCATCCTGCCTTGTCCGCATCCCAGGTTGCCATCCCGCGCGGCTCCCCTCTGGCCGCCTAAAGTGATCCGTATTGAGCCTAATCGGAAATACGATGGACGGCCTTTATCACTCCGGGACGCGGAGTGAATATCGTTTCAGCGGCTTGCGAGAGCGGCAGGCGATGCAGCAGCCCTGCCAGCCACTCCCGGTCGTATGACCGCAGCCGCCGTACCGCCATCCCAAAGTGCTCTCGCGAGGCGTTCACGCTGCCCGCAATAATGTGATTGCCAATAATCATGTCGAGGCTCGGAAGTCGCACTTCGGCAGGCCGCGCGCCCAAGAGAATTAAGACGCCCAGCCGCCTCATCACCCCCATCGCCGCCATCGCCAATTCCGCGCTCCCGCAAGCCTCAATCACCACATCCGCGCGAACCCCGTCCAAACTACGGGCGTATCGCGCCCCGTGCCGCTTCAGCAACAATGCGCGCGTCGAATCCTCCGCCTCCCGCGATACAACCGTTACCTCGAAACCGTTTCGCAACGCGCACCACGCCGCAAGGATTCCGATCGGCCCGGCACCCAACACCAGCACGCTTCGCGGTTCCCCCGGATGTAATCGCAGCGCCAGTTCCCAGGCTTTTTCGATCACGCTCGCCGGCTCAACCAAAACCGCGAAATCGGCCAATTCCGACGGGATCGCGATCAAGTCGTCGGCCTGGTCCACCGCCAGTTCGCACAGATACCCATGCAACCCGAGAATGCCCCGCTCCACATATTCGCCCGTCAGACAATTGTCCCGCCGCCCGCGCCGGCACATCGCGCACAGCGGCCCGCAATTTCGACGCACCATCGGCACTACCAGTTGTCCGGTTTCGAGCCCCGTGACCCCCGGTCCCAATGCGTCCACGACGCCCACTGCCTCATGCCCCAGTATCAACGCCGATTCTCCGGCCGGCGGGCTGCCACACTCGAACTCCGCAACGCCCCGATCGGTCCCGCAAACTCCGCATTCCAGCAATCGGATCCGCACATCTCCGTCTCCCGGCCCAGCCGGCTCCGGATGATCGGCCAATTCCAACCGGCGCGTATCGAAATCCAGCCGCAGCGCCCGCATGGTTACGGCCGCCGGGCGACAGCGAACAACGTCAGGCCCGGCCATGGCAGCAGCGGATCGATCCGTCGCCAAATCCACACCGTTTTGTCGAACAGTTTAAGCGTGAAACGGTTTAGCTGCTTACTCCCAAATAGCTTGCCGCTCACCACCCAAGCCAGATACGCCATCGAATTAAAACTGCTGATCGAGGAGACTTCCAGCCCGGCATCGGTAATCAGCCGGCCGAGTTCTCCGCTATCGAACCGCCGCTTATGACCCAGCGTCCGGTCCAAGTTACAATACAGTCCCTGCGAGTTGGGAACGATCACCACCAGCTTTCCGCCCGGCCCGAGCTTCAAGGCCAGATTCTGAATGACTTTGCCCGGATCGCTCGCAAATTCCAGAACTCCCGCCGCGATGGCTGTATCCAGCGGCTCCCGCAACTCCTCGCAGCCGGCGGTGTCCTCCAGATCGAGGTTCACCACCCGCACATTCGGCGTTCGCAGGAACCGGTTTCGTAACGTGTGCAGATAGAGCGGATCTTTCTCCACGGCCACATATAACTGCCGTTTCCTCATCAACTGGCTCGCTAGATTGCCGATGCCAGCCCCGGCTTCCAACACCCGGTCTCCCAAATGGGGCCGCAACATCCGCGTCAGCCAGTTCACATACTGCGGCGTCCCGGTGATGTTATGCAGATGGCCGCGGCCATAAGGTTCCACGTAGAGATCGTCGATCAACCAAAAATAAAGGATCGCGCCCAGCGCCTTCACGCCATCCTTCCAACCGATCTTCTTGCCTTCCTCAAACGTCCGTCCGTGATAGCTGATCGGCACCTCGTAGATGCGCAGCTTTCGCTTGGACGCCTTCATCGTGATTTCCGGCTCAAAGCCGAATCGGTTCGAGCGAATCGGGATGCTCTTCAACAGATCCGTCCGGAAGACTTTGTAACAGGTCTCCATATCGGTTAGGTTCAAGTTACTAAACATGTTTGACAGCGTGGTCAAAGTCTTGTTCATCAATGAATGCCAGTACGGAAGCACGCGGCTCTGTTCGGCGGCGAGATAGCGGGAGCCAAAAACCGCGTCGGCATGACCGTCCAGCAGCGGCCGCAGCAGTCGCGAATATTCATTCGGATCGTACTCCAAATCCGCGTCCTGCACCAGGCAGAAATCGCCTGTCGCGTGCTGGATCGCCGTCCGGATCGCCGCGCCCTTCCCTTCATTAACCGGTTTGCAAATCAACCGGATTTCCGGATGAGCCGCCACAATTCGCTCGAGAATCGCGGTGGTGCCGTCGGTGGAACAGTCGTCAACCAGGATAATCTCCCGCCCGACGCCATCCGGAAGCGGTGCCGCCAATACCTTAGCCAAACTGGTCTCTACCACTGCCCGCTCGTTGTAGACCGGGACAAGAATCGATAATCGCATGAACTCCTTAGGCCTACACAATCCGGAACGGACTGCGATTAAAGGCGTAATCGATCGCCTCCTGCGGAACTTCGTACTTGGACAACATCTGGTTCCCGATGTAATTCACATCCTTCATGCCGATGGGGCTGGTGAAATAGGCATCCACAATCAGTTTCCTGGCCCAATCAAAGAAACGGACGCCCGGCTCTAGGTCCGTGCCCGGCTTCACCGTATAACCCGAAAATCCTTTGTATTGCGGCGCGCGCGCGAATAAGACCTCCTCGGCGTTCTGCTCCCGCACCGTGCGCTCGGCCGCCACAATCGCATCCAGCATCGCCGTCTGCTCGGCCGGCGTCGCTGCCACGAACTCTTTCCCCGCCCGGCGGCGCATCTCGGCGTCGAACCAGGAAAGGCCGCCCGTAAAGATCACCGTCAACTCCGGATTCTGGCTGCACAGAACGTCAATAAACTGCGGCGCGCCCGCGTCAACAGCGCTCCCCGAACGGGCATCGGCCGGGACCACCAGCTCTGATAACCGCGCTACCGTCGCCCACTCATGCTCATTGAAAACCTTCGGCGTATACTTCCCACCCTTGGTATCGGCGGCGGCGGCGCTATGCACATGCTCCGCCTGCTGCGCGTTGAGTTCCATCGCCGATCCGGCGGCCGTTAAGGCAATCGCAATCTGTCGCAGTGCGTCACGGCGTGTGTTAGACATTGCCTTTCCTCATTTCCTCGGCCAAATGATCCGCCGCGCGCCACGCGAAGGCGTTGATCGTCAACGTCGGATTCTTGTCCGGGTTGGACACAAAGAACCCGCCATCGACGACATACAAATTCTTCAACTCATGCGCCTGGCAATACTTGTTCAATGCCGAATCCCGCCGGTCTTTCCCCATTCGCACCGTGCCTACTTCGTGAATAATTGTGCCCGGCGTCGATATGCCGTCCGACTCCCGCTGCGCCGCGCTCAACCCCGTCACGCGGCCGCCCGTCGTCGTAATAATGTCGGCAAACGTCTTCTCCATGTGGCGCGCCTGCTTCCATTCATAATCGGTCCATTTGAAGTGGAACTTTAGCACCGGGATTCCCCAACGGTCCACCACGCCGCGGTCAATCTCGCAGTAGCTGTGCATGTTCGGAATCATCTCGCCCCGCCCCGCAAATGCGATCGAGCAGCCATACTCTTTCCGCGCGATGTCTTTGATGCCCTGGCCATACCCGGCCCGCCGCCCCGCGCCCTGGAACGATCCAATTCCGGGCAGCCCATACCCGCCGCCGATTTCAATGTGATACCCGCGCGGAAAATCCAGCTTGTTGTGTTTATCCCACAGCCACCACGGCATGTACAGGTGCGCCCCGCCCGCCCCGTCGGTGTTGTAATGCTTCATCCCTTCCAGCGCCGGCACATAGCCGCTCAACCCGAAACCCACCGTGTCCATCAGGAACCGGCCCACCACGCCCGACCCATTCGCCACGCCGTTGGGGAACTCCGCCGTCTTCGAATTCAGCAGAATCCGCGCCGATTCGCATGCGCTCGCCGCCAGCACCACCGCCCGCGCCCGGATCACCTTCTCCCGCCGCGTGTTCTTGTCGATATAAACAACCCCGGTCGCTTTCCCGTTCCCGTCCGTCAGCACTTCCCGCACCATCGCGTTGTCGAACACCGTTAACTTCCCCGACTTCATCGCCGGGAAAATGTCGACCTGCGAACTCGAATAAGCCGACGCCGTCTGGCACCCCCGTCCGCACTGCCCGCAGTAATGGCAAGGTATGCGTCCCTTCATCGGCTCGGTAACAATCGCCCGCCGATTGGGGATGCAATAAACCCCCATCTTGTCGCAGGCCTTCTGAATAAGTAACTCATGCACCTTCGCCGGCGGCGGTTTCAGAAACTGCCCGTTCGGCGCGCTCGGCAGGTCATTATGATTGGCGCCGGTCACACCCACAAAGCGTTCCGCTTTGTCATACCACGGCGACATTTCATCGTAAGTCACCGGCCAGTCAAACCCCAGTCCGTCCTTCGAATACGGCTGAAAGTCGTACGGCGAAAAACGGTAAGACATGCGGCCATAATGATTGGTTCGCCCGCCTAAAATGCGCGAACGAAACCACCGGAATTCGCTTCCTTCGCCCACCGTGTACGGCTCGCCGTCGAGCTCCCACCCGCCCGATGTCGTCGAAAAATAACCGAACGGTTTTCCCTTGCCAAAATAGGCCGCGCCGCCGTCTTCCGCCCCCCGGTGAGGCACGTCGTAGGGCATCTGATGTTCTTTGAACTCTTTGGCGACATTCAGCATCGGGCCCGCTTCCAACAGGGCGCACTTGATCCCGTGCTCGGTCAACACCCGAACCGTGGTTCCGCCGCCGGCACCGGAGCCGACCACCACCACGTCAAAAATCTCGGGGCTGCGCTGTACTTGTGGCATCCCGCCATTCTAACGCCTTTAGAACAACGTCGTCTGCCGTTCGTCGGCACCGTTGGATCCCACTGCCGCGCGCTTCACCAGCGCCGGACCCGCCTCGTTCTTGGCCTTCCGGATCAATTCCACCAATCGCGCATGCGAATCGTGTATTTCCAGCAATAGCATGCAGCGTTTACAGCCGCCCCGAATGCCGCCCGGCCCGTCATTCGGGTCAAAACCGGGGTGCCTTTCGCAACGCGCCTTGAATCGAACTGTCCCGAGCTTCACCATGCGTGGATTGACATATATCGTATCATCTTTGTTTTCATGAGCCAACCGAATGCCATCCTCATGCCACCCTCCGCCATCGACGACACCCGGTTGGCCCCATCAAATCCATAACTCTGCGTCCGCGTCGTCACCCCATCGTTCATCCGTTGTCACTAGTGTCCGGTAAAGTACTTTTCGAAAAGTTGTAAATACCGCCCTTTCAACAGGATGGCGTGATTTTCGGCCGGGAACGATTTGAACGCTAAATCGCCGAAATGGCATTGGATGCCCGCTCCGCCCCTCGCG
>SHUN01000225.1 GCA_009697495.1 Bryobacterales bacterium
TGCCCAGAGCACCGGCTACGGCAAAGGAGCGCCGACCGCTGGTTTTTCTGGCGGCAAAAGCGCCTCGCGCTCGTCCGAAGAATATGCGGATTCATTGCTGGAACTTTTCCAGCGCTGCCGGCAGGCCGTTGAGCAGCCGTTGAAAGGCGAATAGACCCGTTTTCGAGTGAAAGAAGGGGTGCCCGGCGGGCGCCCTTTCCGATTATTTCTTTTTCTTAGCCGCGGTCTTCTTCGCGGGGGCCTTCGGAGGCGGTTTTTTAGTCGCGCTTTTTTTCGCGGTCGTTCTTGAAGTGGGCGTTTTGGTCACAGCGGACTTTTTAGCCGGGGCTTTCGGCGCCTGTGCCTGGACAGCGGCGGGCTTGGCGGACGTTCTTGAAGTGGGCGTTTTGGCGACGGCAGACTTTTTAGCCGGGGCTTTCGGCGCCTGTGCCTGGACAGCGGCGGGCTTGGCGGACGTTCTTGAAGTGGGCGTTTTGGCGACGGCAGACTTTTTAGCCTTAGCTTTCGGTGCCCGAGTTTGGACAGCGGCAGGCTTGGCGGCCGCATTTGAAGCCGGCGTTTTGGTGACGGCGGACTTTTTAGCCGGGTCTTTCGGCGCCTGTGCCTGGACAGCGAAGGGCTTGGCAAGATTTTTCCGCGCCGGAATTGTTTTTGCGGCGACCGGATGGTAAGGGACCGGCGTAGGCGGCGGCGGTCGCCGGACGGAGCGTGGAGGAGGAAGGATGCTCAGCCTGGCGCGTTCGCTGTCGAACTCGTCATCGTCATCATCGGCGTACTCGCGGATTTCCGCAGCCAACTCTTCATGCCCAAGTTCAAAGGCGAAGTCGTCGTCGTCATCGTCAAACGGACTGGCGAGCCGATGGAACTCGAACATGTGTATCATCCTTGCGGGCGATTAGCGGCCCCGCGGGCCGCGGAAGAAGTTTCTTTGCGAACAGGCTTCGGGGCAGCCTTGACGATGGATTTCGCAGGGACCGAACGGCGAACGGGAGAGTGAGCGGTTACGGCTGGCGCGCGGGATGGCTTTCGGGCCGCGGTCCGCACGGGCGCCTTGGCTGTTCGTGTCAGTATCGGTTGGGGCGCGGCCGGGATGACAACGAGCGATCCCGGATTCAAATCCTCTCCGGCGATCCGATTCGCCAACTGAATGGATGCCAGAGGGGTGCGGTAGCGGGTGGCCAAGAGCGGAAAATTATCTCCGTCGCCGACCCTGTGGGCGCGCCAGGCGGCGCGGCGATCCGCGGGAACCATTTCCAGCCCGGCCATCAGCGTCTGGCCGGCGCCGCGAGGTATATGCAGCCTGTAGCCGACGGGAGCGAAATCCCGTAAGAGCGCGGGGTTCAGTTCTTTCAACTCTGAAACCGGGCGGCCGACGATATCGGAAATGAGAGCCAGGCTGGTCAGGGTGATTACGTCAACGGTGTCGTAGTGCAGCGGATCCTCGACGGGGATGTCCTCAATTCCGTAGTTGCGCGGGTTCTTGGCCATGATGGTCATCGCGAGAATGATGGGGACGTAGTTCGACGTTTCCAGCGGCAATGTACCGCGCGAGCGGAGTTCCCAAACATCGGCATACCCGGTCTTAGCAACAGCTCGATCGACGTTTCCCTGCCCGCAGTTATAAGCCGCGATGGCAAGATACCAGTCGCCGAATTCATGATAGAGATCCCGAAGATGGCGGGCCGCGGCTCGGGTCGCCATTTCCGGATCAAACCGTTCGTCCACCCAGGCATCTTGCTTCAAACCGTACCGGGACCCGGTTTCGCGGATAAACTGCCACATCCCGCCCGCGGCCATATAACTCATGGCGCGGGGCAGAAAACCGCTTTCGGCCTGCGCCAGGAAAATAAACTCCTGGGGGATCCCTTCTTCATCCAGGATGCGGGAAATCATCGGTTTGTAGCGTCCGGCGCGTTTTAAGCCGGCGATAAGCGTCCGCTTGCCGCGGTCGCCTGAAAAATAGTTGATGAAGCTGAGAACGGCGTCGCTGGCCTCCAACGGGAGTTGGCTGACGGTGGCGCCGACTTCCTCGCGCACCTTCATTTTCAACTTTGGATCGACGGGAAATGTGAGGGAGAGAATGTCGTCAATGGGCGCTTTATCGTAAGCTGGCGGCAACTCGCTGGAACTGTCACTCTGCAGCGTGTCCACATCGATGCGGTAGATTTTCTGTACTAGTTCGTCGAAACGCTTATCGAACGAAGAACGGTTCACGGGTTCCGAATCGCTGTTCAGCACGAGATCCAGTGCCTGGTCAAACGTATTGCGCGCACCATCGCGATCACCGGCCTTATACAGCTTGTACCCATCCAAATACAGGGCTTCGGCGCGAATCATTCGCTCTTCCTTCCAACTGGGCTTCGGAGGAAAAGGGGCCTCCGCGAGGGAGGGAATAGAGGCAATGGCAGGCAAAGCCTCGGCTCCGCGAGTGGAGGATTCATCTGTTTCCGCTTTTGCGGAGAGCGCCAGCGTTGGAACCAGTTGGCCCAACGCCGTCACTGGGACAACCAGGAGCGCGATCATCGCTACCGCCGCCGGCCAGACAGACGGAACTGGGAATTTACTCATTCCTTCTCCGGAGCTTTTTGAATTTGGGGTTATATTGCAACTCTTTGACCTTACTATAAGCGCGGCTCATGATTCAACCGCTGTTGTTTACCTGCGTCACAACGGACTCGGTCGCGGCCGGGGGAAAGTTCGAGACTGCCCGGTGGCCGCGGCCGGCCGTTGTGCCTTTTCGGACTTGGTTACTCGTCGTCGTCAACGGCATGAACGCCGGCAGCGTTGGCGGCAGCAACGACTTTGTCCAACTGCAAGGGCGGGACGTGATCGTAGTGGTCAAACTCCATGCTGAACGACCCTCGGCCCTGCGTTTTGGCTGTCAGGTCGTTTTGATAGGTCAGCATTTCGGCCATGGGGATCATGGCGAGAATGACCTGGGTTGCGCCTTTGGTCTCCATGCCACTCATGCGGCCGCGGCGACCGGTGACGTCGCTCATCAGGTCACCGGCGAACTCGACGGGGGCTTGGATCTGGACACGCATGACGGGTTCGAGCAGCGATGGTTTGGCGGCCAGCATGGCATTCTTGTAGGCTTTGCGCGCGGCAAGCTTGAAGGCCATTTCCGAGCTGTCGACGTCGTGATAGGAGCCGTCAAAGACCGTGACTTTGAAATCGACCATGGGATACCCGGCGAGGAAGCCATTGGCGGCGATTTCAATAATTCCTTTTTCGATGGCGGGAATAAAGTTACGAGGAACGGAGCCGCCGAAGGTTTCGTTGGCAAACTGGAAGCCTGCGCCGCGCTCGAGCGGCTCCAAGCGAATCCAGCAATCGCCGAACTGGCCGTGGCCGCCGGTCTGTTTTTTATGCCTGCCCTGAGCGCTGGCCGAGCCGCGGATGGTTTCGCGGTAAGGAACCTTGGGCGCGTGGAGGGCGACGTCGAGATGATAGCGGCGTTTGATCTTGCTCACAACCGTCTCAATATGCGTCTGACCGGTGCCGTGGAGCAGGAAGTCCTTCGTCTGCGGGTCGCGGATGAAGCGCAGGCATTGGTCCTCCTCCATGATGCGGTGGATGGTCTGGCCGAGCTTGTCTTCGTCGTTGCGGCTCTTAGCCGAAATGGCGTAGGCGATGGATGGCTCGGGCAGTTGGACGGGCGTGTATTGGACGGGGGAGGCCTTATCGTGCAGCGTGTGGCCGGTGAGCGTATCTTTCAACTTGGCCACAGCGCCGATGTCGCCGGCGTGCAGTTCGTTCACCGGGAGCAGCGTCTTGCCGAGCGGGCAGGCGATGTGGGCGAACCGTTCGTCGGTGCCTTTGGAAGCGTTGATAAGATGGGCGTCGTTCTTCAAAACGCCGCTGATGACGCGGAAATAGGACAGACGGCCGGCGAAGGGATCGGCAATCGTTTTGAAGACGTAGACGGAGAGCGGCGCGGAGTCGTGCATCTTGCGGTTCTCTTCGTGACCGTTCCAAGTGCCGTGGGCGTCTTCGTGTTCGCCGGGGTTGGGCAGGAGTTCGGCGAACTGATCGAGCAGTTGCCCGGTGCCGATATTGTGCAGCGCCGAGGAACAGAAAACGGGGAATAGCCGTTGCTCACGAATCGCCTGGCGCAGTCCTTCGACGATGTGATCGACGGGGAGCGTTCCTTCGGCGAAGAACTCTTCGAGCAGCGCGTCATTGCCTTCGGCGACGATTTCGACGAGGGCTTCATGGGCAAGCATGGCGGCATCGCTGAGGTCATCGGGAATGTCCTGTTCTTTGCCCTTGCCGTCGCCGTCGCTGGAATAGATCCAAGCGCGCATGCGGATGAGGTCGATGACGCCTTTGAACTCCTTTTCGACGCCGATGGGAAGTTGGACGGGAATGGCCACGCGGCCGAAAGCGGCTTGAATGCTTTCGAGCGCGCGATCAAAGCTGGAACGCTCGCGGTCGAGTTTGTTGATGAGGAAAGCGCGAGGAATGTTGGCTTCCGCGCAGAGGTTGTAGACGTGTTCGGTGCCTACTTCAACACCGGCGACGCCATCGACAAGTACGACGCCCGCGTCCGCGCCCACAAGAGCAGCTTTGGTTTCATAGAGAAACGAATTGAAGCCTGGAGTATCCACCAGGTTCACCTTGTTTTTCTTCCATTCCACGGGGGCGATGGCCGCGGAAATGCTGATCTTGCGGGCCACCTCTTCTTCGTCGAAATCAGTGGGCGCGTTGCCTTCGTCTACTCTGGTGAGCCGGGTGGTTGCCCCGGCCGTAAAAAGCATAGCGGCGGTCAAAGATGTCTTTCCGCTATGAAGATGGCCGACTAGCGCGACATTGCGCAGGTCAGTGCCGTCATAGACCCTCATGATGACTGCTCCTTTCCCTGAGGAAGCTTGGTGCAGCCCCCGCAGGCGCCTGGATTTTCTCCCTCTGGCGGATTCGCTGGAGGGGGAAGGGGGATGGTAACAGAGTTGGAGGAGGAATGGAATCGGGGGGGGTGCTTAAACGTTTTCGGGAACACACCGGCTCGCTGACGCTCGCGGCTCAGTAACTCTTTCAGAATCAACGCGACCGTTTCCGAGCCACGACCGTCAGGGAGTGTTTTCGGCTAGAATCCCCGAAACGTTTAACTACCCGGGGGTTGTGCCTATTGGAATTCAGACGATGATCAGTCTCAGTCCAGGAGAGATACGCCGGAGATCGGCGGGATCGCTAGTAGCGACGGTTTGCCCGGCCCTTAGCGCGCATACTACGACATGGGCATCGACGATATCGGCTGTCCCGGTTCGCGCCAGGACCATGCCGACAGCGGTTGAGTCAGGCCCGTCGAGGGCGACGAGATCCGTGCCGACCTGCCGGATCAACCGCGATAGGCGGGCCTGCCTGGCAGGGTTGCGCATGGCCTGCGCGAGCGCGGTGGCCGGGATCGTAATCCGCATGCCACGCTCTTTGGCGTGCGCGAGAATGGCAAGTACCGGCGATCATTCCGATCGACTGCGATTAGCCCACCAGCGTCAAAGGTGATGCCGCTCACGCGGCCTTGCCCTTCCTGGAACGTCCCGGCTGCCGGGGCGAGAGAATCGCGTCGGCCCACGCGCGTTCCTTTTTTGTGAGCGGGCCGCCGGTTTGGCGGAGCCCGTCTTCCAGCATCTCTCGCCATCCGGCGGCATCGGAAAGAGCGAGTCCAACGGCGTGCTTGACGAAGGCAGAAATGTTGGCAGCCTCTCCGGCCGCGACGAGTGCGCGGATTTCGTGGAGTTGATCGCCGGGAAGGGTGACGGTGATCTTGGCGGTCGACATACCAAGCACCATACCATGCA
>SHUN01000226.1 GCA_009697495.1 Bryobacterales bacterium
ACCATTTGGGTGACCTCCTTGGGGCCGGTCCGCGAAGCTGAAATCTTCGCGGCACTACTGTTTTACCCCATGTTCTCGAGGTCACCAAATGGTTCACCGCGTTTCCGCCCGCAAACGCGGGCACGAAGCTGTGCATAGCTCAGGTGCCATTGACTACCAGTACCGTTTCATAGTCGCCATTCGAGATATCCGGCACCAGGAAAACTAATTGATGCAAGCCGGGGAAGCCGGAGAGGCCGGAGTAGGCCGGCACCACGCTCGTCGTTTGCCCGTTGAGCGTAAGGCGGATTTCCGAGCTATTACTGAGCGGGTAGCCGCCGGTGCGCGGAGGGGGGATTTGGCCCGCAGGCACAGGCGGAGTCGTCGGGCCCAGCCCCGTTCCGTAGAGCACCACGTACTCGCCGGGACGCGCGGGGCGGAGGGCTAAACCACTCAGAAAACCGTTGGTGCCGAAGAGATTGGGCGGGCCGATATAGGCGCTGCCGTCGTTGGCCGTGGCGGCCAGATAGCGGCTGTTCTCGGGCGTGTAGCGGAAGACGGCTGGATTGATGCGGCGCGACTGCGTGGCGACGGTGGTGCTGCGTAGGGTGCTGTATTCCACCACGACGTTGACCGGGCCGTCCGGGAGATTATCGGGAGCGATGGCGTTGATCTGGCTGGAACTGGTGAAGGCGATGAAGGCTTCCTGATCGTTCACCAAAACGCGGACGTTGTTGAGGCGGCGCGGCGCAATGTTGTTGACGAAGGACTGGCCCCAGTCGCCGAAGTCGTCACCGAGGTCGGAACCGAAGATGGAGAAGAAGCCGCCGGGGGTGATGGCATTGGCGGCCGAGTAGGACGCGCTGTTGACGATGCCGGAACTCTGGAAGCCCGGCTTGGGCAGGCCGATGGTGGATGTGAAGGGGGCGGCGTAAATGTCTCTAATTTCGGTGGCGCTCAGGGGTCCAGCGTAGACGCGAAAGAGCGCGATGCGGGCGGGCGCCCATTCATTGTCGTCATCGAGGAAGAGACGGACGAGTTGATCCGGGTTGAGGGCCGCGGCCATGACGCCAAGGTCGGTGGGATTGCGGGAAGCGACCAGACGGCCGTTGAGATAGAGGCTCACTTCCCCCCGGGCGCTTGACCATGACGACGTGGTAATAAATGCCGGCGACAAGTTTATCCTCCGCGCTGCTGCTGACGCCGGAGTGGTAGGTGAGGAAGCCGGAGGGGTCCAAGTAGAGGCCTTCGGAACGAGTGAGGTTGAGGCCATCGAAAATGCGACGCCAGCCCGTGCTGCCGGCGTTCATGGCGAAGATGAACTCCATGGAATAGCTGTCGCGCGGGACCTTGTCTTTCGCCTGGTAAGTGAGCCCGCCCTGAGCGGAACGGGGGGGTGGCGGCACCCGCGACAGCGTAGACGGTGCGGACTTGGCCGAAGACCGTGTCGGTGACAAAGTCATTGTTGCCGCTAGGGTTGGTTGCCGTTAGAACCGCGCTGCCAGCGCGCTGCGGATTGAGATTGCCCTGAAAGAGGTAATTGGAAACTTGAACGGCATTTTGGGCCGGGAGGAGAGCCGAGGAAAGGAAGAGGATCGCGAACAATCTAACCATTTTCGAAGTGTACCAGCTTTCCATTACCCACAAACCAGAGCGCAAATCGAAGAGGCGGCGTGGCGTCTTATCGGCGCCGAGGACCGGATGTTGCTGGATCGGATGTCCGTTCTGAGCGTGCTGCGATAGGGTAAAAAGGAAGTGTTTGCGGAAAGGCCGCGAGGAAGGCGAACGCCAGATGCTCACCCGCCTGCTGACCACCCGTTTCGGACCGCTCCCGGCCGCGTCTCCGAGAAGATCGCCGCTGCAGGCATCGAATCCATCGGAGCTTGGAGCGTCCAACTCCTCACCGCCAATTCGCTCGAAGAGTCGTTTCGTTAATCCACGGCGGTGTGATAGCATTTTGCCAGCATGCGCCTTCTTCTCCTACTCACACTACTCGCACCGCTCATCGCCCAAACCAAAAGCAACGGCAAAATCGTAAACGGCATCGAACGCCTCCTCTACGTCTCCAACAAAACCGGCGTTACCATCTACGACATCAACGACGGCCATAAGCAACTCCGCCAGTTCGACGTTCCCGATACGGCCAACTATAAAGGCATCTCCGCCAGCGTCTCGCTCGGCAAACTCTATCTCACTTCCAACCTCAAGGACGAACTCGTCTGCATCGATCTCGCCACCGACAAAATCGATTGGCGACGCCACTACGACGCCGGCTACGCCGACAGCCAGGCCATCACCCCCGACGGCAAAACGCTCTACGTCCCCATGCGCGATTCCGATAGCTGGTGGGCCATTGATGCCGCCACCGGAGACGTGAAAGCCAAAATCGTTACCGAACACGGAAAGCATTACACAGACCACCCAATCCTCGGCATCGGCCCCCACAACACTTGGATGAGCGTCGATGGCAACCGAGTTTACATGTCCATTCTCACCGTTCCCTGGATCTATATCGCCGACACGCGTACCAATAAAGTCATCGGCAGAGCCGGCCCATTCGGAAAGGGAATTCGTCCTTTCGCCGTCAGCGACAATGAAAAATACATCTACGCCAACGTCGATTGGCTCCTCGGCTTCGAAGTCGCTGAAGGCCGCACCAGCAAGGGCTTCGGCGGCAAAGTCCTTCACCGCGTCGAAGGGAAAACGCCTCCAGGGCGTTTGGCCCAATTGCCGAACCTCCCGCCGAAGAAGCCGCACAGCACCGATAGTCACGGCATCAACCTCCGCCCCGATCAGAAGGAGGTCTGGTTCGTCGATGGCGTCTTCGGCTACGTCTACGCCTGGGACGTTTCCAAACTCCCGCCAACGCACGTCGCCGACATGCCAATCTTCAAAGACCCCAGCGAAAAGCCCAAGCCCGGCTGGGTCTCCTTCAGCCTTGATGGCAAGTACGCCTACCCCGATGGCGGCGTTGTCTACGACGCGATGACCCACAAAGTGGTGACTTACATTCCCACCAGCGAAAAGCTGATCGAGATCCAGTTCCGCAACGGCAAGCCCATCAAGGCCGGCCACCGGTAACGGCCGTCATGGTCAGCTTTCACGCCGACGTCGCCCCCATCTTCGCCATGCACTGCAACGGCTGCCACGGCGAGGCGGGCAAGCTCAGTCTGCGATCACACAGCGATGCGCTGCGCGGCGGAAACCTGGGCAAAATTATCATTGCCGGCGACGCCGAACGCAGCCTGTTAATTCACTTCGTCGACGGCCGCCGCGGTGAAGCTCACCGCATGCCCATCGGTGGCCGTCCGCTCTCCGCCCGCCAAATCGAAACCCTGCGCCGATGGATTGACGAAGGCGCTAAAACGGACGCTCCCGCCGCCAAACAAATCCTCCGCCGCACGGACGTCAGCCTTCCCACTCGCATTACCTGCCGCATCCCCGTCTCGGCCTATCTCACAATTGAACTTCTCCACCCCGCAACCGGCGCCGTTCTTTGGTCCGAAACCGCGTCACTCAAGTCCCCGCCGGAGCAAAACGACGCCGGCCCGCCCGGCCAACCGCTCCATTGGGACCTCCGCCAAGCACCGGGTTGGCCTGCGACCGTCAACGTCCAACTTTCCATCGAGCACGCCGCCAGCCTGTGGAAAAGTGGTGCCAGGCACCACTTTTCCACAGGCCTCCCATTCGGAGTAACATTACCCGCGATACCATAGGAACCGATGATTTTCCGCCTCGTCCCGTTCCTCATCGCCGTCACCCTCGCCGCCGCCCCGCGCCACTCCGACGTCTTGATCTACGGCTGCACATCCGGGGCCATCACCGCCGCCGTTCAAGTGAAAAAAATGGGGAAGACCGTTCAACTCGTCTGCCCCGAAAAGCACCTCGGCGGCCTCACCGCCGGTGGCCTCGGATGGAGCGATACCGGCAACAAATCCGTCATCGGCGGTCTCTCACGGGAGTTCTACCATCGCGTCTGGAAACTCTACGATCAACCCTCCGCCTGGCGCTGGCAAAAACGCGAAGAATACGGCAACAAAGGGCAGGGAACTCCCGCACTCGACATCACCGGCCGAACCATGTGGGTCTTCGAACCCCATGTCGCCGAAAAGGTCTATGAGGATTGGGTCAAGGAACTCAAAATCCCAATCGTCCGAAACGCTTGGCTCGACCGCGAGAAAGGCGTCACCATGCACGGCGGCAACATCACGGAAATCCGTACCCTCGACGGCAAATCCTACACCGCCAAAATCTTCATGGACGCCACTTACGAAGGCGATCTCATGGCCGCCTCGGGCGTCGATTATCACGTCGGCCGCGAAGCAACCAAAACCTACAACGAAGAATGGAACGGCGTCCAAACCGGAGTCCTTCATCATCGCCATCACTTTGGCGCCGTCAAATCCCCCATCTCTCCCTACCTAATCCCCGGCGACCCGAAAAGCGGCGTCCTCCCCCGCATCAGCACCGAAGCCCCAGGCGTCAAGGGCGACGCCGACAAAAAAGTCCAGGCCTACTGCTTCCGCATGTGTCTAACGCAGGTTCCGGCCAACCGCGTTCCGTTCCCCAAACCCGCCAACTATAACCCCAAAGAGTACGAACTACTCGCCCGCGTCTTCGATGCCGGCTGGCGCGAGACATTCCAGAAGTTCGACAGGATTCCCAACGGCAAAACAGATACTAATAACCACGGCCCCTTCTCCACCGATAACATCGGCCGTAACTGGGACTACCCCGAAGCCACTTACTCCCGCCGCCGGGAAATCTTTCAGGAACATATAAATTACCAGCAAGGACTTTTCTATTTCATCGCCAATGACCCTAAAGTCCCCGCCGATGTCCGTAACGAGTTCGCCAAATGGGGCCTCGCCAAAGACGAATTCAAATCCACGAATAATTGGCCTCATCAAATGTATATCCGTGAAGCGCGCCGCATGATCGGCCGCTATGTCATGACCGAAAATGAACTGACCAAAAAACGCGCCACTCCGGAATCCGTCGGCATGGGCTCCTACGGCATCGATTCGCATAACATCCAACGCTACATCACCCCCGAAGGCTACGTGCAGAATGAAGGCGATATCGGTGTCAGCACCAATGGTCCCTATCAAATTTCTTACGGCTCATTAGTCCCCAGGAAAGGCCAGGCGGCGAACCTGCTCGTCCCCGTCTGCCTCTCCAGTTCTCACATCGCCTACGGTTCCATCCGCATGGAACCGGTCTTCATGATCCTCGGCCAATCCGCCGCCACCGCCGCCGTCATAGCCATCGACGCCAAAATAGCTGTCCAGGACGTTCCGTACGATAAACTTCGCGCCCGGCTGCTCGCCGACGGACAAGTCCTGGAGTACAAGCCATAACCGCAATCGCAACCGGTGCTATTGCCGATATACGTTTGAGGGATCCAAAAGCATTCACGCCACGCCAAAATTGTGTTCAAAGGCCCCGATGGCCACCCCGCCGGCTTCGGTAAAGACAAGCCGCCCGTCCTTCGCCAAAGCTGCCAGAAGCCAAAACGACATGACGTTTCCCCCGTCCGAGCTACTCGCTTTCCCTTCCGCCGTCAAGAAACTCCGCGCACGCATCCTCTCAGACGGCCAGATCCTGGAATTTAAGCCGCCGCAGCTGTATTCCGCTTCAGCGCGGCTTGTGTATTTTCTTGCATTCTTCCAACACTTCCCGATGATCCTCATGCACGAATGGGCAGTCAAACACCGCGCTGTCCAGACTGAAATGTGGACACTTGTCCGGCACTTCCTTCCTATCCTTCTTCGGAATAGGAGTAACGCTAGAAATCTGCGTCAACGCCCGCATCGCCC
>SHUN01000227.1 GCA_009697495.1 Bryobacterales bacterium
CGTGAAGTGCGGCGTGTTGGTGAAATTGAAAGCCTCCGCGCGGAATTGCACGTTAAACTTTTCCGTAACCGGGAACGACCGGAAGAGTCCGGCGTCCAAATTGAACGTCCCAGGGCTGTTGAGCAGATTAAAACCGGCAGTGCCGAAGCGCACTTCGGTCACTTCGGCGAACGCAGCCGGGTCATAGAACTTCTGGCGGGGTCCGGTGCCGCCAAGCTTGGCGACGTTCGGCTTCACCAGATCGGCGCGCTGGGAGTTACCTGGTGCGTTCAGGGACGTCCCGGGCGCCGTAACGCTGAACGGTTGTCCGGTGTACATACTCGCCACGCCGTTGATTTGCCAGCCTCCCAGAATCGCCGTGCCAAAGCCCTGATTGAGCCAATTCTTGCCGCGCCCGAACGGCAGTTCGGCGATGCCGTGAATCTGCAGGTTGTGCGTGCGGTCGAGCGTTGTTCGCGCCCAATTGAGGGCGTAGAATTCAGGAATGCCGATAGCCGGAGGCCCGTCCCCGTCCTCGTTCCCCGCGGTGCCCATACTCTTCGAGAACGTATAGGCAACGCCAACCTGGAGGCCGCGCGGAAGCAATACGAGCCCGCCCGACCCTGGATGGAGGTGGCGAGCAGGCCCGTTTCTGGAAAGAAAGAGCCGCCCGGAAAGGCTGCGGACATGGCGCGTTGCCGCATTGCGGCGAGTTGCGGGTGTCGCAGTTCGCGGATTGAATCCGGCAGCGGCGGCGCGTTTAGCGCAGTTCTGATTTCCGCTTCGGAGAGGCCGGAAATTGACGGTTTGTGAACAGTCGGCATAGCTCCTCCCTCGCCCAGAATGGCGTGTCTGTGTGGTGCCGTGAACCAGCCGCCGACATTGTAAGCTTGTCCGGCAGTCGCTGCGCAGCCCTTTCAGTTCAGAACATCAAGCGCAGCCCAAGCTGAACCTGCCGACTGCCGCCGTCGGCCGAACTGCCGATTCCGGCATTGGTAACCTGCCCGAAAGTGGCATTGCCGAAGCCACCGTCCGGGTTGGGATATTGCGGAGTGTTGGTGAAATTATAGCTTTCCACGCGGAATTCCAGCTTGAGCCGCTCCGTGATGGCGAAACGGCGGAATAGCGATAGGTCCACATTGCCGAAGCCGGGCCCGTGGAAGGCGTTGCGGCCTACGTTGCCGAAAGTATTGGCGGCGGGCGCGGTGAAAACCGTGGGATCGAACCACGTCGGCTGGTTGCGGCCCGTGGCGCGAAAGTTGATCGTTCCCGTAGAGGGTAAAGCGCCGGCGCCTGTGTAGTTCGGGTTGTTGCCGTTACCTGGGGCGTTGAGCGTGGCCGCCGGCGCGGAGATATTCATGGACTGGCCCGTCATGAACGTCACGAGGCTCGAGATCTGCCATCCGCCGAGAAGTTGGCTGGCGGCTCCGGATGTGGCCAGGCGCTTCCCTTTTCCGAACGGCATTTCCCAGATGTAGCTCTGATTGAACATGTGCCGCCGGTCGAAGTCGGCCCCGGCCCGGGAGCGCTTCGGGTTGATGTAGTAGGCGAACCCGCCGTTATCGTTTGAGATGTCGATGGCCTTCGACCACGTGTAAGCCGTTGTCATCGAGAAGCCCCCCGAGAAGCGCCGGTCGAATTTGATCTGGAGCGAGTTGTAACTGTTCGAAGTCCCGATGAAGCTGAAGTTTGTGTCGGTGTCGCGGCGGAATTTGGGCCACAGCGGCCGTCCGTCACGCCCTGCGCCGAGGATCAGCCCGGGATTGGCGTTGAACAAGGTGGGAATTCGAGTCCCTTTGTTGCCTACATAGGCAACATCCAGGGTTAACTTACCGGGAAGCGCCCGTTGCACGGCGAGGTTGTAGCTCTGGATGTAGCCTTCGCGATAGTCGAGCGGAATCACGTCGTAGTTTTGATTGGGAGCGTTACGGATGATGCCGTCGGCGGGCACGTTGAAGGGCAGAGGCGCCGGCAGGCCATCGGCCATGCGGCCGGCCGCGACGAAGGAGTTTGCCGGGTTGAAAGCGTTGTTCTGCCGGACGGGAAAGTTGTAGGCGTAGGCGTTATTCGCGTACGGAATGTAGCTGATACCGTAGCCCGTGCGAATGACGGTCTTTTCGTCGAAGCGGTAACTGATTCCGAAGCGCGGCGCGAAATTGGTGTAGTAGTTCTTCCGGCCCATATTACTTGGATTGTTGCCGACGCCGGCGACGATCAACGAATTGGTATCGATGTCGTAGTTGGAAAAGCCGCCCTTGAGACGCGGCGTGGCCGGCGGATAGAGTTCGTGGCGGACGCCGATGTCGACGGTGAGTTTCTTCGAGACCTGCCATTTATCCTGCACGTAGGAGAAGAACGGGAACTGAACGTACTCGGGGAAGGCCGAGAGAAGATCGCGCCCGAAGTCGTTCGGTTGATCGAGAAGGAAGGCCGCGTAGGCGTTGGCGAAACCCTGGTTCGGGTCACCGTTGCGGCCGGTCTGGCCGGAACGGAAACGATACTGTCCTCGAAGGGAATAGACTTGGGTCTGGAGTAAGCCGTCGCGGTTGAAGCGGAGGTCCGCGCCGAATTTCACCGTGTGCTTGCCGAGGGTCCTGGTCCAGTTGTTGATGAAGTTCCAATTGGTTTCAAAGCGAATCCACGGCAGCGAAAGCGAATAGCCCACAATGGGGTTGGAGTAGCCTTGGACATCGATGTTGGTGAGACCGGAGGTGAGATCGGAGATGTTGACGCCGCGGATGCCGATGGCATCGGACGCCTTGGTGCCGTAATCGGTGGCATAAGCGTCGTTGCGGTAGCGCATCAGACCGACGCGGACTTCGGTTATTAGCGTGGGAGAAACGACGCGGGTAAAATTGAGGCCTGCCGACTGTGTCTTGGTAACCCCGGTTCCCGCAAAGCCTCCATTCGCGGGTCCGCCCTGAGCGCCGTACTGCGGCGGGTCCGTAACGGTGGGCTTCTGGTAGGAATAGCGGATGCTGACGCGGTTGTTCTCGTTAAAGTTGTGATCGACTTTGGCGTCGAAGCCGTCTGTGTCCTTGGCGCGGACCGTGCTCCCTTCAAAGTTTACGCCAGTGGCGTTTGACGAAGTGGCGTTGGGAATGAGTGAGTTGATGCGGGCCGCGATCGGCGAGATGCGGGAGGCCGGAACGATGTTGCCGGAGAAAGGTGTGCGGTTGGTTCCGTCCGGATTGCCGGTGGTGGGGTCGTAAATGGTAGTAGGCGATTGCGAAAGGTCGCCGGCGCGGAAAGCGGCGGTCGGAATGGCAAACCGCTGGCCTTTACCGAGTCGGTCGCGGATGCCAAGATAGTCGCTGAAGAAGAAGGTTTTATTCTTGACGATCGCGCCGCCGAAGGTCGCGCCCAGGTAGTTGTATGTGATGGGCGGCTTGAGCAGGAGGTCCGTGCGGCGGGCGGCAAGGGCGCTGACACGGTTGAACTCGTAAAGGCTGCCGTGAAAGTCGTTAGCGCCGGACTTGATGCTGACGTTCATGACTGCCCCGCCGGCGCGGCCCATTTCGGCTTCGTAGTTCGACGTAGTGACATCGACGGTCTGAATGGCTTCAGCGGGCGGGATGTAGACGGTTAGCAGGCCGGTGCGGTGATTGTTATCGAGGCCCTCGAACTGGACGTTGTTGGCCATGCGGGACTGGCCGTTGACGCGCGACTGCATGGAGTCGTTCGAGTTGAAGAACTCCGAGTGGTTGCGCTGGGCGCGGGCGGCGCCGGGGACGAGGTTGACGAGGCCCTGGAAGTTGCGGTTCTGCGTGAGCGGAAGTTCCGAGACCTGGCGCTGGTCCATGGTGCGGCCGGTGTCGGTGCGGTCCGTTTGCAGAGAGGGCAGTTCGGCGGTTACATCGATCTGTTCGGTGACCTGGCCCGGCTGCAACTGGAAGTCGACGCGGGTGGTGGAATTGATGGTGACCTCCACGCGGTCGCGGACGGACTTGCGAAAGCCGGCGAGTTCGACCGAAACGCTGTAGATACCGGTAGGCAGGTTCGAAAACGTGTAGGTGCCGGCCTCGGCGGATTGAACCGCGCGGGTAAAGTTGGTGTTGAGTTCGAGAACGGTGACTTTGGCGCTCTGCACGACAGCGCCGGTCGAGTCGGAGACGGTGCCGAGGACGGTGCCGTTCAAGGCTTGGCCAAAGGAGGGCGCGGCGAGGGCCATCGACAAGAAAAACACGCGTAGCTGAAGCATATTGGATCAGACTCCTGGTAGGGCAAGTCTATCTATAGTGGACCCCAAAGTCAAGACCAATTTTGGGCTTGTTTAAGTTATTCTCGACGGGCGTTCCAACCATGACCAAAACCATCCGGCGCGTAGGCGACCGAAGGTCGCCAAGCGTCCGGCCATTTCCATGGACGACCGACGCCCCGAAGGGGCGGAGGAAGTCCACCATTGTTTTCCATTCCGGGCTTTCCAGCTTTTTCTTCCCCTCACGCCGCACCTCCCTGGAACACCGTTGCCGGCGGCTGGTTGCCTAGGCTTTGGTGCGGCCTCTCCTGGTTGTAGAACTCGAACCACTTCCCAATGCCCGCTCGAGCCTCCGGCACTACCCCATACTCCTTCAGGTAGACCTCTTCGTACTTCAGCGACCGCCACAACCGCTCTATGAAGATGTTATCGAAACAGCGCCCCCGTCCGTCCATGCTGATCGCGATGCCGCGCTTCTCCAATTCCCCCCTGAACTTCTCGCTCGTGAACTGCGACCCTTGGTCGCTGTTGAACATCTCCGGCCGCCCCCGCCTCAACGCGGCTTTCAGCGCCTCCACGCAGAAGTCCACCTCCATCGTCAACGACAAGGACCAACTCAGCACGTACCGGCTGTACCAGTCCATCACCGCCACCAGGTACACAAATCCGCCCCTCAGCCGGATGTAGGTGATGTCCGTGCTCCACACCTGGTTCACCCGCCTCACTTCAACCCCCTTCAACAAATACGGGTAGATCTTGTGCCCTTCCCCAGCCTGGCTTACCTTTGGCTTCGGATACACCGCTTCGATTCCCATCACCTCCATCAGCCGCTTCACCCGCTTCCGGTTCACCTCCTGCCCCTGCTCCTCCAGCCACAGCTTCAGCCGCCGGCTCCCGTAAAACGGATGCCGCGTGTACTCTTCATCCAGCATCCGCATCAGCTTCAGGTTCTCTTCGCTTTCTCCCACCGGCTCGTAGTACAGTCCCGACCGATTCACCCCCAATAGCTCGCACTGCCGCCGCACACTGATCTCTGCATGGCCCGCTTCCACCTGCTCGCGCCCCTGGCTCAGTCCAGCAGACCTACTTTTTTTTTGAGCCAGTCCAACTCCACCTTCAGCCGCCCGATCTCCTCATATAAGGCGTCCTTCTCCACCTCCTCTCCCCCTCGCTTCTGCTTGCGCCCATCTACGAATAGCTCCGGCATCTGCTCCGTCGCCGTCTTCCTCCACTGCCCGATCTGCACCGGGTGCACATGGTACTGCGAGGCCAACTGGCTCAGCGGACGCTCCCCCCGGATTGCCTCTACCGCCACCTTCGCCTTGAACTTCGGACTGTACTGCTTTCGCGTCGTCGTCATCCTCTCTCCTTGCCTTACGACTCCGCCGAAATTCTAACTTATTGCCTGGTCTGAATTCTGGGGTCCAGTATAATTATCACCCTTCCGTCAAGTCAAAGAATTATCCAATACAAGATGATCCTGAAAGGAGAATGGATTCCAATACAAGATGATCCTGAAAACGGAGAGGCAAGGCGGTCTGCGGCCGGGTGCAAATACAAATGCGGAACGCCGAAGGGCTAAACGAGAAGCAGATCCAGGAATT
>SHUN01000228.1 GCA_009697495.1 Bryobacterales bacterium
TTGGGTTCCAGCTGAAAGCCCGCGCCGAAAACAAGCCGAAGAGGAATCCGGCCACGAAGACCGCGGCGACCATGCGGCCGAATAAGGTGTTGCGTCGCATGACCAATCAATAGCATTTCCTTTGCCATCCGCTAACGCGTTGATTCTACACGCCGGGCAAGTCGTTCAGAAGTCGTCCGCCGGGTCACCTGTGCCGCTCATGCACACCCTGCTATCCTCTCCGCCATGGACGCATCCAAGCTGCGCGCCGGGTGGGCGCATAAACAGGGCCTCGACGGCGGGCTGCAAGATTGGGGGCTTGCGATTTCCAATGGTTTCGCGCGATAGAATGAAATCATGGCTGTAATCCCGCGCAGTTTCATCAGTGTCGAAAAACTCGAAGAGGAAATCGAGCGAGCCAAACAGATGCTCGGCCCGGAAGTCTTTCGTGTCAAGCACCGTTACACGGACAACTGGCTCGACGAGCCCTCGATCTACTTCAACGTCGTCCTCAAGGACTCCGCTTGCAAGCCGGAGACTTTGAACCAGGTCTCCCGAAAGATCTACGACATTTTTGATGACGAATTACGGCCCATCGAAAATTGGGGCTTGCGGGTTTACGCCAACTTCCGCAGCCAATCTGAACAAGCGGCGCGCGAGGGAATGGAACCGGACTGGTCGGAGTAAATGGCTTTCCACGACGACTTGCTAAAGCAAGCCCTAGACCTTGCCGGCAAAAACCCGGAAAGTCCTACGCAAGCCGACCTGCGTCGATCCGTTTCGGCGGCGTACTACGCGCTCTTCCATTTGCTCATCAGTGAAACAGTGGCAAACTGGCGAATCGATAGTTCCAGGGATGGGCTGGCCCGGATGTTTGAACACCGAGTCATGGTTAAGGCGTCGGAGCGGTTAAAGGACTCCAACGCATTTCCCTTCGCCGGAGAGGACCCGGAAGTCGTTCAAAATCTGAGAATGGTCGCCAAGGCATTCCGCCGGCTACAGGAGAATCGCCACATCGCCGATTACGACAACGCCAGGCACTGGACCCAACTCGGCGCGCTCGAGGAGGTTAGAGAGGCGGAAGCCGCCTTCACTGCCTGGCACGCCATCAAAAACGAAAAAGTCGCCCAGGACTTCCTCGTCTCGCTACTAATCAAGCCCCGCGGCTAACGCTCCGCCGACGCCTTCCGCCACAGCTCGTCAAAGAAGTGAAGCAGAAACGTCAAGTGCGTCGCCGGCTTCTCAGCGTTGGCATCGTCGGCGACAAACGCCGCCAGCCGCCACCTCACCCATACCGCCCTTGCCCAACAGGGAAACGATTTCGTACGGACCGAGTTTGCTACCTGTCGTCAGCGGCATGTGCGATTTATCAGGTGTATCTTCAGCGCCGGGCAGTTTCCGTCCGGCGTCCAACCAACCGAATTCATATCGGCATCGTAACCCGCTCCCAGAATTTCGACGCGCCCGGTCTGGGGATCCAGCAGCCCGGCCGGCCAGAACCAGCTCGCCGGTAGCGTCACTGTCAGCGCAATCTTCCCGGGCCGCCATCCAGCGGCACGCGCACAAACCGGTTTATTTCTCTCTCCGCAACGCCAACGATCAACTCCTTTCGATAGGGATCGACCGTCACCGAATCGCCCGGGAGAAACTTCCTGGGAGTCCCGTCGGCCCACACCGAGCCAGCCGCCCATCGGCGATCGACACGAATCCGACGGCGCGGCCGTCCGGCAACGCCAGCGCAATCGGATTTATTGCTCCGGTGGGCTGCAGCGCGACAATATCCCTGGCCCCGCCCGATGGCGAAAGCCGCAAGACTTCACCGGTCCGGTCCTGATGCGCAATAAACAGTGTCCCGTCGCGAGCCACATCCGTGCCAAAGGTCTGCGAGTTCAGGGTCAGCAGCGTTCGCATACCGGGAGAACCGTCGATGGGGATGATCACGATGCGCGTGGCGTCGCCCGCAGCCAGACTGAACAGAACGGACGCGCCGACCGCCAGAGACGAATTTATACCTAATAGGTCCGCCGTCGAAACCCCAGGCGCGAACCGCGTCGATTTTTCGGTATCTAAATCTATCGCGTAGACGTGGGCGGGGCCATCGGGCTGATCCAACGGCGTGCCATAAAATACGGCCGCTCACCATTCCCGTCCAAGCCCTTCAGAGGCTGAAGCCGTCCGGTCTCCGGCCAATAACAATGCAACTGCATCTACCATCGGGCAGTACGGCCGCCACCCCCGCGTCTTCCAGCACCAGCCGCTCGTCGCCGCCGAATACAGGAACGCAATAGATTCCGCGAGGACCATCGTGGAACCGGCTAAAGTACAACTTTGCGCCGTCCGGCGATCACCCGATTTCGCTCACGTAGCCACGTGTCCGATCGCGCGGCAGGACTTGCCAGTTGCCGGACTCCGGCTTTGTGTCAGGCTGTCCACCATCGCAAGGAACGCGAGCGTTCGCCCGTCGGGCGATTTCCTGGGGTAAATCGCCACACTCGACCCGCCCAGCCATTCGCCGGACCAGAGCAGCGCGAATCCTTATTTCATTCCAGCTAAGTCGCATTGGTTCCCACTACCCCAACTCCACCGGATTCACCAGCCGCCGCCGTAACCGCGCCCCCTCCTCAAAATCTCCCCGTAACTCCCCGTCCCGCAACCGCATCCGAATACCCTCCAACCGCTCAATCAAAGCCGTCAAAGCCGTATCCACCGCACCCGAGTTAGTAACTAAAATATCACTCCAAATGTCATAAGGACTCAACGCCAATCGAGTCATATCAATCAACCCCGGCCCCCCGGCCCGTAACTGCTCATCCCGCTCCAACCCCGCCCCCACCGTACATCCCAAAGCCGTCGCCACTAACTGCGGTAAATGAGAAGTCAAAGCCACAACCCGGTCATGCTCCTCCGGCCCCATCACCAACACATGCGAACCAATCTTCCGCACCCAATCCACAAACGGGTGCGAAACCGCCCCGGTCAACACCCACGTCCGCCCCCGAAACAACCCGCCGTCCGCGCTCGAAACCCCACGCGATTCCTTCCCCGCCATCGGATGCCCGCCTAAAAACTGGCCCGCCGGCAAGAACTTCGAAGCCGCCGCGCAAATCAATGACTTCGTACTCCCCGCATCCGTCACCAACGTCGACGGCCCTAAAAAAGGCGCCAGCTCCTCAATCAATGAAACAATCCGCCCAATCGGCTGCGCCAAAAAAACCACATCCGCCGAACCCGCCGCCTCCGCCAAAGTCATCTCGCAATCAATAATCCCATGCGACAAAGCCTCCGCAATCGTCCGCGGCGAGCTAACCCCAGCGATAACCCCAGTGAAACCCGCCTGCCGCAACGCCAGCGCAAAGCTCCCGCCGATTAGACCCACCCCCGCAATGGCAACCGTCTTCATTCCGCAACCGACCGCCCCACCGCCGCCGCAATCAACCGCAACTGCCCCATTAACTCCATGAACTGCTCCGGAAACAACGATTGCGCCCCGTCGCTCAACGCATGGTCCGGGTCCGGATGCACTTCAATCAACAACCCGTCCGCGCCCGCCGCCACCGCCGCCCGCGCCATCGCCGGCACCAACCCCCGCTTCCCTACTCCATGAGACGGATCCGCGATCACCGGCAAATGCGTCAACTGTTGCAACACCGGAATCGCCGAAATATCCATCGTGTTCCGCGTCGCCGTCTCAAACGTGCGAATCCCCCGCTCACACAAAATCACTTCGTAGTTACCGCCCGACATAATATATTCCGCCGACAACAGCACCTCTTCAATCGTCGCCGCAATCCCGCGCTTCAATAACACCGGCTTCCGCGCCAACCCCAAATCGCGCAGTAAGTTGAAGTTCTGCATGTTACGCGCGCCAACCTGCAAGATATCGGAATACTGAACCAGTAACGGTATCTGCGAACGGTCCATCACTTCACTGACAACTAACAACCCATGCCGGTCTGCCGCCGCCCGCAGCATCCGCAATCCCTCTTCACCTAACCCCTGAAAGCTATACGGAGACGACCGCGGCTTAAACGCCCCGCCCCGAATTACCTTCGCCCCCGCCCGCGCCACAAGCGCCGCCGACAACTCAATCTGCTCCTCATTCTCCACACTGCACGGCCCCGCCATCACCACCACTTCCGAACCGCCAATCTTCACGTCCCCAATGGAAATCACCGTCCCCTGCGGCCGGAATCGCTTATTCGCCAACTTATACGGCGACACGATCCGATGGCATTCCTGCACGCCCTCCAACACTTCAAACTCCGCCGTGTCAAAGGTCTCCAGCGGCCCCACGCCGCCCAGCACCGTATGCGTCACCCCCGTCGATCGATGGACCGTAAATCCCATCATCACCAAACGGTCGATCACCTGCTGCACCTGTGTCTCCGGCGCGCCCTCTTGCATCACGACTAACATCCGCTACTTACCTCCCATTCGCGTCCGTTGTAACGTGCGCATTTCATCAATAATCCGTTCAAAAATCCGCCGGATCGCCTCATGCGAAATCGGCCCTTCATTCGCCGACTGAATGTTGGCGTACACTTCATCCTCCCGCTTCGGCTCATACACAGGCATACTCATGTTCGCCTTCACCGCGCCGATCCGCTCCACCACGCGGCTCCGTTCGTTCAACAGCGCCACCATCCGCCGGTCAATAGCGTCGATCTCGCCCCGGCACACGCCGAGCGCCTCTTTGGCCTCGTCCAGCGTCATCGCGTTCTGCCTCGCAGCGCCCCTGTCTTCAACTCCCTGGCCAGCGCTTCCAATCTCGATTCCATTTCCGGTGTCCCCGCGTATTGTTCTATCACGCGTACGAACGCGCTGCCCACAACAACGCCATCCGCCAATCTCCCAACAGCCTCCGCGTCCGCCGCATTCGCGATTCCAAATCCCATCGCCACCGGCAAATCCGTATGCGCCCGCATCGCTTTCACCAGAGGCAAAGCCTGCGCCGAAAGCTGATCCTGCTCCCCAGTCACACCCGTCCGGCTGACCAAATAGACGAAGCCTGAAGAGAACCGCCCCACCAGCGCCAGCCGCTCCGACGTACTGGTCGGCGCGGCCAAAAACACCGTGTCCAACCCCGCCTCGCGTATCGTCTTCACATACGGCTCGGCCTCTTCCACGCTGGCGTCCGTCATCAAAACGCCGTCCACTCCAGCGGCCTTCGCGTCCGCCGCCAACCGCGCAAATCCATACCGCATCAGCGGGTTCAAATACGAGAACAGCAGGATCGGAACCTCGGAAGTTTCCCGAATCCGCGCCGCGCAATCCAACACGCCGCGCAGCGAAGCGCCATTCGCCAGAGCCCTCTCCGCGCCGCGCATGATCACCGGTCCATCGGCAATCGGATCGGAGAACGGAACGCCGAGTTCAATGATATCCGCGCCCCCGCGTTCCAACGCCGCCACCAGCCCCACCGTCGCCGCCAGCGATGGATCTCCCGCCGTAATATAAGCCACCAGCGCCGGCTCGTTCTTCTCCCGCAGTTCCGCAAACCGTCGCCCGATTCGAGTGCTAATGCTACCCATCCAAATCCCTCAAATTCTCACGATAAATATCAATGTCTTTATCCCCACGCCCCGAAAGGTTCACCAAAAACACTTTCCCCGGCTCCCCAGGCGCACGCCGAACAGCCTCCGCCACCGCATGTGACGACTCCAATGCCGGAATAATTCCCTCCGTCCGCGACAGCATTTTCGCCGCCTCCAACGCCGAAGCATCCGAACAGTTCACGTAACTCGCCCGCCCCTCATCCGCCAAAAACGCATGTTCCGGCCCAATCATCGCGTAATCCAA
>SHUN01000229.1 GCA_009697495.1 Bryobacterales bacterium
CGACGATGTCGGCCAGCGGCAGCACCATCTGGATGTTGGGGTTCTGTTCGGTCGCGAACCGGCGGAACTGCTGCACGGCTCGTTGCTCTTCAATCTGGTATTGTTTCTTCAAGCGACTCCCTCCTTTTTTCTTGGCAGAAAAATTCCCGCCGGCCTATTATGGCCGACGGTTGAGGGTCGCTACTTTCTACGAACTACCGGGCAATCTCATAACAGTTCTCATTGGTCTCTCCTTAAACGCAGTAAACATCTCGGAAATTCCAACCCAACAAACCTGCAGTGATGTAGAGGTGAAACGCCTTGGTTAAAAACTCTAACAAAAAGGCCTCTACGAGTAAAGCTGATGTGCTCGCGATAATTTGAACCAGAAATGAGTTGACCAGCCGCCAAAGTTCATGCCAATCGCCACATTTGGTGAGCCGGCGGCGTTGCTACGCAGTTTTAAGGCGCTTCGATGGCATGAAACGAATCTCTACGCGCTTGTCGAGGGCTGCTGCTACGCGCTTGAGGATCGAAAGCGAGTGACCTTCATAATCGGCATCCTCAAGCCGGCAGATGGCGGATTTTGATGTACCCACGCGGACGGCGAGTTGTTGTTGGGTGAGGCCAGCCTTGGTCCGTAGGTCGTAAATCTTCCGCGCGATTTCCGCGTTGATGACCGCCTCCTCGTATTCCTCTTCGCGTTTGGGGTCACCGGCAACGAAGCGGTTGTAAAGAAACTTCGAGGCGTTTGAGTGAAACTGTTTCCGTGCCATTGCTTTGCTACTCCGGTTTGAATGTGAACTTCTCAAAGTCCGTTCGCACTAAATTTCTGCGTCTTATTGCCCGGTCAATGTCGCGGGGCGGAACTACCTGCTCCTTCGTCAATCCGTGGGAGACCACCACGACGGCCTTTCCCGCGAAAAAATAAAGCATCCGATAATGCACCCCTTGATAACTTGCGCGAAGCTCATAGATACCATCTCGCAGGAGGTCCGCTTCCGGCCGCCGCAGTTCGTGTCCGAGTTCGCCCAGGCGGTCGATCCGTTCGATGCACTTGGCCCGTACCTTCGCTGGGAGCTTCGCAAGCCACTCCAAGAGAGGCACCGAATCGTTGGGGTCCCGAAAGAACAGTACATCGGTGTGGGCCAATTGCCCTCCTCTCTCTAGATTCTCATTATTGTGAACTCAGTACAAGGTGGTATTTCGGGTGAGCGGGGTCATGCGCTTCACAGGATTTCCGGCCACGAGGAGGCGCGGAGGGACATTTCGGCGGTGGTGGCGATGCGTTGTTTTTCTTCCTGGGTTAGGAGGGCGGAGACTATGTTGTTGGAGTTGGCGGGGTCTGGGAGGGTCGCGGTTGGGAAATCGGTGGCCAGGAAATGGAGGAGGCTTAGGAAAGATTGGGAGATGGAGGGGTTGGGTTTTAGGGCTCTTATTGCCGTTAGTTCCAGGAGGAACGAGGGGAAGCGGAGGGTGTTGCGTTTGCGCCAGATTTTTAGGGCTTGGATTTCGTTTTGCAGGCCGCTGTTGCGGACGTGGCGGATTTGTTCTTCGATATCTGTTCGGAGCCAGGTGTGGTGGCGTTGCTGCCAGAGGGTGTGCGTTGTGGAATTGGGGCGGCGGCGGGCGGGGACGAGGTCTATGGACCTGTTTTGGAATTGAATGCGGAGGGAGACGTTGCGGGGTCTGGGGAGGTAGTCGCGGAAATGGGCCGCTAGCGAGGTGTGGATTTCGGATAGAGGGCCGAGGGTTTCGGGCTTGAGGCTTAGGAAGAGATCTACGTCGCTGGTGCGGAGGGCGGTGCCTTTGGGAATACTGCCGGAGAGGGTTACGGATTCCAGGTTTGGGCAGGCCCAGCTACGGAGCAGCGGGATTAGCTGGCGACGGATGCGGTGGGGCGTGTTGTCGTCATCGGAGGCGCGGTGGCGGTTGATTACCGCTTGGAGGTAGAGGTCGGCGGGAGTCATTTGAGACAGCGGGAGTACTCGGCGAAATCGATGGCTGGGGCTGAGCCCATGTGTTGGAGACGGTGGATTAGACGCAGCATGAAATAAATCAGGGCTTCATTCGACTGGCTGAAATGGATGCTGGAAGGGGACTCGACTTCGAAGGCGCACTGGCGGAGGGAGCAGCCCAGGTCGAGGCGTTCGTCGGGACGCAGGCGATGGAGCAGGGGCGTGATGCGGGCGGCGAAGGGTCCGGCCCAGATGGCGTCGAGGCTGAGGATTCCGGCGAGGATGGGGGCGGGCGCTTTGAGCGCGTGGAGCGAACCGGCGGACAGCAGGGGCGCGGAGGTGCGGCGGAGGCGGCGGACGGAAGCGGCTTTGCGGCCGGCGTCGGCGATCCATTTCGATGTGAGGGTCTGCTTGACTTCGAAGACGGCGTAGACGCTCTCGGCGGGGATGTGGGGTTGGCCGTCGTCATGGAAGAAGAGCGGGGAATAGAAGCGGTCGTAGATGGCGATGTCGGTCTGGCGGCTGCGGTGGCCATCGGCGTCAATGATGAAAGCGCTGGTGGCGCGGTAGCGCTGGGGGAGATAGCGGTTGAAGAGGTCGATCCAATGCTGCTCGGTGGCGGCGCCGCAGGCGGTGGGGTGCTCGAAGACGCCGCTGGCGGCGAGGTTGGCGAGCATTTGCTGTTGGACGCGAAGGAAAATTTGATGGAGGTCGATGCGACCGGTGTCTTTGGGTTTGCCCATGGGTGGAGGGGATGTCCTCGATTCAACGGTACGGGGTGGGGTGGAAGGCGGCGGGGTAGTCGGGACGGAAGTTGTTGGTGGCATGGGGAAAGAAAGCGGAATGAGCGCGTGACCGGCGAGCCCTCGCCGGCAGATGATCATGTACGGTGGCACACTGGGAGAGATGCTGTGTGTCTGTCTTGTCAGACAGTTACCGGTTCAGGTGCAGGATCACCGTCTGAAGTGTGTGGTATTTGGGTGGCATGAAGCACTACACAGATTCGGATTCCTTGCGGAGGTTGCCATTGCATCCGGCGCCCGAGGAGGGGGAGAAGTTGTTTGCCAAAGCGAGGTTGGAGTTGGATCAGCGAGGGGCATTTGTGGGGGCGTACAAGGCGCGCGGGGGGAGGGATGGGAATGGCCAGAAGCTTGATCCGGTGCTGGCGTTTCACTTGGGGTTGGAGTAGGAAGTTGCCCAATTAAATTCAAAAGGCCCCGAGCGAGAGTTCGGGGCTTTTTGCCGTCACCCCCTTTACCGATAGGGACTGTCCCACAGCCGTGATAGATTATAGAATCAGGAGACACAAGCATGACCCAGAACACGAAGACCGGTGTTGGACGGCGTGAAATTCTGACGGGCGCGGCGGCGCTTGCCGCATCCGGTGTCGCCCTTTCCATCCCCGCGCAGGCGGCCGGGATTTCGGGCAACGCCGCTTCCCGAAAAACCATCCTGACGGTATCCGATTCCAGCGCCGTCGCGGAGACCACGGCCGGCAAGGTCCGCGGCTCCAACCGCAACGGTATTTTCACGTTCAAGGGCATCCCCTATGCGGGAGACACGGGCGGCGAGGCCCGCTTTCTGCCTCCCACCAAAGCCAAGGCCTGGACGGGCGTACGGAGCTCCCTCACGTACGGCAGGGTCTGTCCGCAAAGTCCGCGCGCTGGCTGGGATAGAGACGAAAACGCGTTCATGTTCGAGTGGGACGACGGGCAACCCGGCGAAGACTGCCTGCGCGTCAACATTTGGACGCCCGGACTAAAGGACAACCGCAAGCGCCCCGTGCTGTTCTGGATACACGGGGGCGGATTCACCGCCGGCTCCGGTCAGGAATTGAAGTCCTACGACGGCGAGAATTTGAGCCGCCGCGGAGACGCCGTTGTGGTGAGCATCAATCACCGCCTCAACGTACTCGGCTATCTCAATCTGGCGGCCTACGGCCAGCGGTACGCGGAATCGGCCAACGTAGGGATGCTCGACATTGTCGCCTCGCTCGAATGGGTGCGGGACAACGTCGCCAATTTCGGAGGCGACCCCGGAAACATCATGATTTTCGGACAGTCCGGCGGCGGTGCAAAGGTGAGCGCACTAATGGCGATGCCTGCGGCAAAGGGTCTGTTCCACAAGGCCGCGGTGCTGAGCGGATCCAATGTGCGCGCCATTACGGCGGAGTATGCGGCAGAGGTCGCGGCGGGCGTACTGGCCGAACTTGAGGTCAGTGGGCCTGATCAGTTGACCGGCGTGCCGTACACGCGTCTGTTGGCGACCGCGACGTCGGCGCAGAGGAGAATCACTCCGCCGCGGCCCGGTGGGCTTCGCATCGCCGGCATCCGCGACAGCTTCGGGTTTGGAGCCACCGTCGATGGCAAAGTGCTGCCGCATCACCCGTTCGATCCGGCTGCGCCCGCAATTTCAGCCAATATTCCGCTCTTGATCGGACACTGCTCCAACGAATTCACGAATGGCATCAGCCGTCCCGATTGGTTCTCGATGAGCGTTCAGGAGATGGAAACGCAGGTCGCCGCCGATTACGGATCGAAGAGCGCAGCGATCATCGCGGCCTACCGGGGCGTGCACCCCCATGCCAAGGCGTGCGACCTGGTTTCTTATATTTCCACGGGCGCCGTGCGCTACCAGGCCGTGGTACAGGCCGGGCGCAAGGCCGCGCAGAATGCAGGGTCCGCCTATCTGTATCAGTTTCACTGGCAGACGCCCGTGCTTGACGGCCGCCCGGGCGCTTTCCACTGCGCGGATCTCCCGTTCGTGTTCGACAATACAGACCGCTGCGCGGCTATGACCGGCGGCACGCCTGAAGCCCGCGAATTGGGCGCCAGAATCAGCGAGGCGTTTCTGCAGTTCGCCCGTAAAGGCAACCCCAACCACAAGGATCTGCCATTCTGGCCCGTGTACCAGCCCGGCAACGGCGCCACGATGTTTTTCGACAATCGCTGCGAAGTGAAGAATGACCCGGATCGCCAGGCGCGGGAAATGCTCATCGCTTAGAACCACTGCCAAAGACTACCGCGCGGGACTATGGAAAAAGAGGGCGACCGCTATTGCGATTCCTGCGGGCAGGTGATCCCGAAGATGTCCAAGCTGGCCTCCACGGAAGGCGGTCAGCATCTCTGTCTGGCCTGCAAGATCCGCAAGGCTCAAGAGGAAAAGGGCCTGCGGCACTGAGTGACGGGTGGCTGCCTTCGCTCATGCCGCCTCCCCGGCTGCGGCCCCTGCAGCCCTTGGCGCACTCAGGCCCCGCTAGGCACGCCGCTCTCGTCCTGCCGCTTCAATTGCGCGCCGGGCCGGAACGCCCAGCACCAGATCAGCACGCCGGACAAGTGCGTGAGAATAAGAAACAGGTTGGGCGCCCATAACACTTCCGGACGAACCAGCTGGCGGACGCCCCATGCGATGGCCGCGCCGGTAACCGAGACGCCGACGCCCACGCTTACCAGCAGCAGCTGCTGCGAGATTGCCCGGAACGTCGTTGAAAGTTAGCGACCCTCGACCTTCATACATTACGCGACCTTTACCTGTTTGGCAATCGGTTTTTTAGAAACGATATTTGCCATCGACGACAACAGCATAGGAATCTGGCGATGGCCAATGACTTTGCGGAACTGGCGCTCGGCGACCAAGAGGCCCGAGCCGACCCAGCGTTCGATGTGATCGCCATCGCGCCAGCGTTTGACGTTGCGGCAAACCGTCTCGACAATGGAGAACGCCGACTCGATCACGTTGGTGCAGCACAACGTCCGGCGAAGTTGATCCGGCACGCCTAGCTTGTGCACCGTCAAGGTTTCCTCCATGCCTTCCTCCAAACTACGGGCCGCG
>SHUN01000230.1 GCA_009697495.1 Bryobacterales bacterium
AGATATGAATCAGCCCCTCGACGCCTGCCTCCAACTCCACAAAGGAACCGTAGTCGGTAATCGAAACAACGCGGCCAATAACTTTGAGCCCGATCTGATACCGGTCATGGACGGACTCCCACGGATCCGGAGCCATCTGCTTCATCCCCAGGGAAATTCGTTCTTTGTCTTTGTCGAATTTCAAAACCCGCAGCGATAACTCCTGGCCTACCTGTACCAGTTCCGACGGATGCGTCACCCGCCCATAACTCATATCGCTGACATGCAACAGCCCGTCAATGCCGCCGAGGTCGATGAAAGCCCCATAATCGGTAAGGTTTTTGACGATTCCCTGGATGATCGAGCCTTCCGCCACGGTCTCCAACAAGGCCGATTTCCGGTCCGTGACTTCCGTTTCCAACGCTGCCTTCCGGCTGACCACCACATTGCCGCGCCGCCGGTTCAGCTTAAGAATTCGAACCGGTATGTGCTGCCCCACCAGCGAATCGAGATTATAGACCGGACGCACGTCCACCTGCGAACCTGGCATGAAAGCTTCCACGCCCACATCCACCATCAGACCGCCCTTGGTCCGGCCCGTAATATGCCCGCTGACCAGCAAATTGTCACGAAACGCCTGTTCCAGCGTGTCCCAGCACTTCGTATTCTGCGCTTTGCGGTGCGACAGCGGAACGTATCCTTCCGGCGTCAGCGTTCCGCCCTTTTCCACCATCACTTCAATTGTGTCGCCCGCATTGACCGCCGGTTTGCCGTCCACTACCGGAATCTGGTCAATCGGCACCACGCCTTCGGACTTATATCCGAAGTCAACAATCACTTCGGTCGCTGTTACTTTCAGGACGTAACCCTGAAGAACGTCGCCTTCCGCTGGCGGTGCGAAGTGGCTGTAATCCTCCAGCATCTCCTCCGACATCATCTCTTCGGTGAAGTAATCGTCCTGCGTCGCGTCGGCGTCGCCTGGAGACGGTGGTCCCGGAAGTCCCGGCCGTCCATGTTCCGCTTCGATCGCGTGCCCCGGCGCCGTCGTGTTCTTGGGCGCGGGCGCCGCCGTAACCACTTCGTCCGGTGTCGGATATTCGGGATTATTTCCCATTGCCTGTTCTCCGTGTACGGCGAAGGGATCCCATTCAATCCCGAGGAACGCATGACCCGCTGCCGACCGCAAAAAATCCGCTCCCACTACGAGAAGAAGGAGCTCAAACTTACTTGGAAACTATAGCGGATTCAACGAGATGTGTCAACGGGCCTCCCGCGGAAGGCGCCCGTGAGAGACACCTTTGCCGCTGAAGGGCTAATCCTGCCCTGCTTAACGGTCGATAGAATAGGCAGGAGCCCTCGTTGTTGGACGTATCCGCCGCAAATCCGACCCCCACCGCACCGTCCATCGCGTTCGATTCGATGCAGGACCTGCAACGGCGGCATTCCCGGATGCTGTCTGGTCTTAATCATGAGATCCGCGCACCCCTCACCGGTATCCTCGGAATGCAGGACCTCTTGCTCGAGTCTACCCTCTCCTCCGAACAGCGGGAATACGTGCAGTCGACGCGCCTTTGCGCCGAAAATCTCTTGGAATCACTTAGTAATGCTCTGGAGTATTCCTCGATCATGGCAGGGCAGTTACAGCTTTCCGAAGCCCCTTTTCACCTGCATGAAGTCATCCGCGCCTCCGTCGCCGCCATGCAGGCCCGCGCCGAAGCCCGCGGCCTGCTCATCCATCTGCTCGCCGAACCTGCCGAAATCGCTTCGCCGGAGGTCGTGACCGGCGATGCCGTCCGCCTCCGCCAAGTCGTTGGAATCCTGCTCTCGCATGCGATGAATGCTTGCGTGCAGGATGAAATCACCGTGGCGGTGTCCACTTTCTGTCTGGAACCGCAACGCCGATTGATTCTCACCGTCAGCGTTGGAGATAACGGGCCCGGCCTTTCACCCGCCCGCCTCGGCCAACTCTTCAACCCGCCGGAAATGGGCGGTTACACCCAGGCTCGTCTGGAACTTGGGCTCCCGCTCGCCTTCCAACTCGTGCAAGCCATGGGCGGCCAACTCGAAGCCGAAACCGTCAGCGGCGCCGGTACTTTTCTCACAGTAACGCTGCCGCTTCGTATCCCTGAATCCATCGCCGAAGCCGGCAGCCGCCATGCCACGGCTCCGTCCGTACGCGCGCAGATCCTCCTCGTCGAAGATAATGATGTCGCCCAACGCTTTATGCGCACCGTGCTGGAGCGCAAAGGCTACGATGTCCGCGTAGCCCCCAGCGGGCAGGCCGCTGTCGAAGCCGTCAATGCCGCTCCGTTTGACCTCATCTTAATGGATGTCCAAATGCCGGAAATGGACGGGCTCGAATGCACCCGCCGCCTTCGTCTTCTCCCAGGCGGCCGCTCGGTTCCCATCGTCGCCTGCACTGCCAATACTGCCTATGAAGTCCGCGCTTCCTGCATGGAGGCCGGAATGGACGATTTTCTCTCCAAACCCGTTCATACGCTTGAACTTGTTGCAATCGTAGGCAAATACATAGCCGCCAAATAACCGCGGTCCCATGCGATAATAAGGGGTTAAATGTCTGACCCGAAATCTCGCCGTGAGGCCCTTTATGACGCGCTGGCGTCCCGCATTCTCGTGCTCGATGGCGCCATGGGCACCGAAATGCAACGCTGCGATCTCCACGCCCACGATTTCGGCGGCCCGGAGTTCGAAGGTTGCAACGAAAATCTGGTCCTAACCCGCCCAGACGTTGTACTTAAGGTCCATCGCGAATACCTTGACGCCGGCGCCGACATCATCGAAACAAACACGTTCGGCTCCATGGGCGTTGTCCTAGCCGAGTACGGTCTCCAAGCGAAGGCTTACGAAATCAGCGCCGAAGCCTCCCGTCTCGCCCGCCTTGCCGCCGACGAATTCTCCACGCCGCAAAAACCGCGGTTCGTCGCCGCCTCCATCGGCCCCACCACCAAAATGATCGCCCTCACCGGAGGAATCACTTTTGACGACCTGACCGATAACTTCTATGAACAGTTCCGCGGCCTCATAGACGGCGGCGCCGACATCTTGTTAATAGAGACCTGCCCCGACACCCTCAATATTAAAGCCGCGCTTCGTGCCCGCGAACGCCTCGTCAAAAACCTCGGCCGTCCCATACCCACCATGGTCTCCGGAACCATCGAAATGATGGGGACCATGCTCGCCGGCCAACCCGCCGAAGCTCTCTATATATCGGTAGCTCACGCCGATCTGCTTTCCATTGGACTCAATTGCGCAACCGGCCCCGAGTTCATGACCGACCACATTCGGTCGCTCAATGACATCGCCGAAACCCGCATCTCCTGTTACCCCAACGCCGGACTCCCCAATGAGGAAGGGAAGTATCTCGAAACTCCCACCTCACTGGCGTCGCAGCTCGAACGCTTCGTCAACAACGGCTGGCTCAATATAGTCGGCGGCTGCTGCGGGACCACGCCCGCCCATATCAAGGCCATCGCCGAGATGGCTGAAGGTAAAAAGCCCAGGGCCGACAGGCAAGCGGCTCATCGCGCCTACTATTCGGGCGTCGAACTCGTCGAAGCCGAGGAGTCCAACCGCCCCTTGATCGTCGGCGAACGCACCAACGTCATCGGCTCGCGCCTCTTCAAAAACATGGTCGCCGAGGATAAATGGGAAGAGGCAACCGACATCGCCCGTCGCCAGGTTCGTAACGGCGCGCATATCATCGACGTTTGCCTGCAGTCCTCCGACCGCGACGAAATCAACGACATCCCCCACTTCTATAATCTCCTCGTCCGGAAGATCAAAGCTCCCATCATGATCGACACGACGGACCCAAAAGCCGTCGAACTCTCCCTCAAATACTGCCAGGGTAAGTCCATCATTAATTCCGTCAACCTCGAAGACGGCGAAGAAAAGTTCGAAATCCTGTGTCCGATCGCCAAATCTTACGGCGCAGCCCTGGTCGTCGGCACCATCGACGAAGACCCAATCCAAGCCCAGGCCTTCACTCGAGAGCGTAAGTTGGAAGTCGCCAAACGCTCCGTTGACTTACTCACATCGAAATACGAAATCCCCGCTGAAGACTTAATCATTGACCCATTGGTTTTCCCTTGCGCCACCGGCGATGAAAATTACATCGGCGGCGCCGTTGAGACGATTGAAGCCCTGCGCCTCATCAAAGAAAACATTCCTTATGTAAAGACCGTTTTGGGCGTATCCAACATCAGCTTCGGACTCCCGGCCGCCGCCCGCGAAATCGTCAATTCCGTCTTCTTGTATTACTGCACCAAAGCCGGTCTCGATCTCGCTATCGTCAACGCCGAAAAGCTGGAACGCTTCGCCGGCATTCCCGAACACGAACGGCGTCTCGCCGAACACCTGCTCTTCAATTCGCCGCCCATCGACGTTCCTGAGGACCACTCCCAATTTGAACTCCTCCAGAACGTCCCCGATGACTGGCGTCAGCAGCCCAAGGAACAGCGCGCTGCCGTCAACCAGTTCCACATCTCCGCCATCACAGATCATTTCCGCAAAGCCGCCCCCAAAATCAAGGCGAAATCAGCCGATCTCCCTCTCGATGAACGCCTCGCCAGCTACATCATCCAAGGCTCGAAAGACGGCTTGGTCGAAGATCTCGACCGCAAACGCGCCGAAGGCGCAAACCCGCTCGATATTATCAACGGACCACTGATGGCCGGCATGAGCGAAGTCGGACGCCTCTTCAATAACAATGAACTCATTGTCGCCGAAGTGCTCCAATCCGCCGAGGCGATGAAAACAGGCGTCGGCCATCTCGAACAGTTCATGGAGAAGGCCGACACCGCCGCGCGCGGCAAAATCGTGCTGGCCACCGTTAAGGGCGATGTCCACGACATCGGCAAGAACCTGGTCGAAATCATCCTCGCCAACAACGGCTTCACCGTCGTCAATCTCGGCATCAAGATCCTCCCCGAAGCGCTGATCAAGGCCTACCGTGAGCACAAACCGGACGCCATCGGGCTCAGCGGCTTGCTGGTTAAAAGCACCCAGCAAATGGTCATCACCGCGGGCGATTTCAAGGCCGCCGGTATCAGCGTGCCCTTGCTCGTCGGCGGCGCGGCGCTCAGCGAAAAGTTCAGCAAAACCCGCATCGCCCCCGAGTACGCCGCGCCCACTTTCTACTGCAAAGACGCCATGACCGGCCTCCGTGTCATGAATGAAATCACCGACGCCGCCACCCGTGACGCCGCACTCGCAACCGCGACCTGGGAGCCGGGAACCGTAGCGCCATCCGTTCCCGTCGAAGCAGTCAACACCAGCGAACAACGCGCCACTAAAGTCAGGATCGATCTCCCCATCCCGCCCGCTCCCTACTACGAACGCAAGAAACGCGACGTCCCGCAATTAGCCGAACTGTGGAGCTACATTAACCCCTTCATGTTATTCGGTCGCCACTTAGGCTTTAAAGGTAACTTCGAAAAGCTGATAGCCGAACGGGACCCGAAGGCGCTCGAACTCTTTCATCAAGTCGAGGAAGTTAAACACTGGGCCGCCGGCTTCATGAAGGTGCGCGCCGTCTGGCAGTTTTTTGAAGTGGAACGTAGTGGTAACGCGATCCATCTGTATAAACACCAGGAACCCGCGCCGTTTCACACCTTCCAATTCGGCCGCCAGCCCAAGGACGACGGCCTCTGCCTCAGTGACTACATTCTGCCCGTAGCCGACGACGGCCGCCGCGACCACATCGCCCTCTTTGTCGTTACCGCCGGCGAAGGAATCCGCGAAAAGGCGGAAGAATGCAAAGTCAAGG